>NZ_JBFHGM010000031.1:0-29756 GCF_041583095.1 Draconibacterium sp. | reverse complement strand
ACGGCTACCAACTCGTTGTTATTGCGGTTCTGGAAATCTTTCCAGGTAAAATCGTTGTCTTTTGTTTCCGGCGCATTGGCGGTCAGTACATATTTCAGCACATCTTCTTTCCCCGGAAATTCTTCCAGGTACTCGTGCAACCAAACGGCCCAGTTTCTTGATGTTGAAATTTTATCGTTCTCCAGGTTCAGGAACTCGTTGGCCGGCACGTTTTCCGGCAGGTTGAATGTTCCTTCAGCCTTCAACATACTTGGGAAAATAATACAGTGGAAAACAATGTTGTCTTTTCCGATGAAATGCAACATGCGGGTTTCCGGATCTTTCCAGTAGGTTTCCCAGTCTTCGGTCAATTCTTTTGTTGCCGAAATGTAACCGATAGGTGCATCAAACCAAACGTACAACACTTTTCCTTCAACGCCTTCAACCGGAACAGGAACACCCCAGTCGAGGTCGCGCGTTACGGCACGTGGCATTAGTCCACTGTCGATCCACGATTTACACTGACCGTAAACGTTGGTTTTCCATTCTTTGTGTCCTTCCAAAATCCACTCTTTCAACCATGGTTCGTACTGGTCGAGCGGTAGGTACCAGTGTGTAGTTTCTTTTAAAACCGGTTGGTTTCCGCTAATGGTTGATGTTGGATTGATCAGCTCGGTTGGGCTTAACGAAGTTCCGCAGCTCTCGCACTGGTCGCCGTAAGCTTTTTCAAAGCTACATTTTGGGCAGGTACCAATAATGTAACGGTCGGCCAAAAACTGGTTGTTGGCTTCGTCGTAATATTGCTACGAAGTTTTCTCAACAAACTTACCTTCGTCGTACAATTTCTTAAAAAACGCAGAAGCCGTTTCGTGATGAACCGGAGAACTTGTGCGTGAGTAAACGTCAAACGAAATACCAAATTTCTCGAACGAATCCTTAATAATTCCGTGAAAGCGGTCAACCACATCCTGCGGTGTAATGCCCTCGTTTTTAGCCTTCAGCGTAATGGGTACACCGTGCTCGTCAGATCCACCAATCATAATTACATCTTCGTTTTTCATGCGAAGGTAGCGTGCATAAATATCGGCAGGAACATAAACTCCGGCAAGGTGACCGATGTGGATCGGACCATTGGCATAAGGCAGTGCTGTGGTAATTAGGGTACGTTTGAACTTACTCATAATTCTATTTTGGCGGAATCGCGATAAATGCAAACTTCTTCGTTGTTATAAAATTTTAAAATCCTCATTTACTTCAGTAGACTCCGGTTTTAAAATTTCTCACGCCTCGAATTTTATCATTTCTGGCGATTCCATTTTTAACTGATTTTAGGGCTGCAAAGATAACAAAATTCAGGGAGCAAATTTAAAACTATTACCTTCGCAAAAATTTTAGTTGAATGGCACAATTTTCACACATTATATTCGATCTCGACGGTACGCTCACCGACAATACGCTGGGCATAAAAAACTCGCTGAAATATGCGCTGGAGCAAATGCAGGTAGACGGTTACCACGAAGATATTCTGGATACATTTATCGGACCGCCACTGCAGTGGGGTTTTAGCACGCAGTTTGGAATGAACGAACGCGACACAAAACTGGCCGTTGATTATTTCCGTGAATATTATGGCGAACACGGTTGGCATCAAAACATTCCGTACGATGGAATTATGGAGTTGATGGCCGAACTGGATGCGCAGGGAAAACGAATGTATGTAGCCACCGCAAAACTGGAAAAGTATGCCAACAAGATTATCGAACATTTTGAAATGGACCGCTACATTATTCAGTTAAAAGGGGCGGATTATCATGCAAAAAAGGCTACGAAGAATAAAATTATTGCTGATGTGCTGACCATGCAACAACTGGTACCATCGGAAGAAATTGTAATGGTGGGCGATACGGTTTTCGATATTGAAGGCGGTAACGAAAACGAAATTTCGACCATTGCAGTGGGCTACGGTTTTGGAAAAGAGGCCGATTTACGCGCGGCCAATCCCAATTATTTTGCTGAGGATGTGGACGAGTTGTTTGAGCTGTTAACGCTTTAATGTTGTTTACCATTTACTTTGTATTTTTACAATTTAGTTAAAGCGTTTCGATGTATGGATATACTTTCCGCTTCGATCTTCAAACTTCAAACAGAAAATATGATTACACCAAAATTCATACAACCTGGCTCCACAATCCGAATCGTTTCTCCGGCCGGAAAAATTGATGAAAAACATGTGATGCCAGCTGTTAACTGGCTGGAAAAGCAAGGTTACACTGTAAAATTAGGTCGGCATGTTTTTGCCCGGCATTTCCAGTTTGCCGGAACCGATGAACAACGTGCTGCCGATGTGCAGGAAGCACTTGACGACCCCGATTGCGATGCGATAATATGCTCGCGTGGCGGCTACGGAACGGTGCGTATTATCGAACAGCTCGATTTTAATCAATTTCTTAAAAACCCAAAGTGGCTGGTAGGTTTTAGCGACATTACCATTTTGCATTCGCGCCTGCATAATATTGAAGTTCCTACAATCCACGGAGTGATGCCGCGCTACTTTTTTGATGACAAAGGTGAACCGCGCGAGGATTTGACTTCGATGATGGCACTGCTAAAAGGCGAGGGGATCAGTTACGGTGTTGATGCCACTGAATTTGATCGTCAGGGCACAGCTGCCGGGCCACTGGTTGGTGGAAATTTGTCGATAGTTACCAGTTTAAGCGGCACTAAATATGACATTGATACAACGGGTAAAATCCTTTTTCTGGAAGATATTGATGAGTTTTTGTATCACACTGATCGTATGGTTCATCAACTGAAATTAAGCGGGAAACTGGATAATCTGGCCGGATTGATTTTGGGTGATTATACGGATATGAAAGACAATGAATCGCCTTTTGGGCAAACGGTGCATGAGATTTTTACCGAAGCAGTGAAAGAGTTTGACTACCCCGTTTGCTACGGATTTCCGGGAGGACACGATAAAAAGAACCTGGCACTTGCTTTTGGCCGCGATTGGGAACTGGAAGTTGCTGAAAGCGGAACCAGGTTGAGATTGAAAGGAGATTGAGCACTGAAAGTGTGAGATTATCAGAATCGAAACCGCGAGAGGATATTGGTGATTGCTGAATTGTAAAATTGATAAATTGTAGCCCAAAACCGTTTGTTTTTTCCCTCTGTGCAGCTCTTTTACTTCTCGGAGTAACTCTGTGGTAAAATCAACTGGATTGAAAAAGATGGATGAGGATTGAGCATTGAGATGGTGTGAGAACCAAAGAATTGCTAAGCGGCTAAAATGTAAAATTGCTTTTCTCCTTTGTTCTTTTGCCTTTTTACTTTTACCTTGAACACTGAACTTTAAACGCAGTATTACATGGTATCAACACGCGAATTAGGTGATTTGGCTGAGGGCCTGGCACAGGATTATCTCCGAAAGCTGGGTTACGAGATTAAAGCCACCAACTGGTACCACGGGCATTTGGAGCTTGATATTGTTGCGCAGGATGGCGACGAGCTGGTAATTGTAGAAGTAAAAGCACGGTCAGGATTACGATACGAGCATCCGTCGGAAGCGGTGACCAACTCAAAAATTAAACGCATTGTTGAAGCTGCGGATGCCTACATTATTGAACACGAGAGCGAGCTGGACACTCGTTTCGATGTAATCACTGTAATTTTCTTTCAGCAAGGTCACGAGCTGGAGCATTTTAAAGATGCTTTTTATCCTACTATGTAAAGTGGCGAAAATTCAGGGTTATTCAAAAGTCACCACTCTTTAGTTCTCCCCTCGAGGGGAGATGTCGAACACGGTGAGACAGTGGGGTGAATGAAGAATGAATAATTAACATTCAATTTTTAACCACCACATCATTTTTATTTCTTTCCGATTCTACTATTTTTAGACCTTCCAATGAATGTATCATGAATATTGAAGAGATCCGCGAATATTGCATCCAGAAAAAGGGAGTTACTGAAAGCTTTCCTTTTGATGAAACCACTTTGGTTTTTAAGGTGATGAACAAAATGTTTTGTTTGCTGGGTCTCGATGATCACCGCGTGAGCTTAAAAAACGATCCGGATAAAAATATTGAGCTGAGGGCACAATTTCCGGCTATCTACGAGGGCTATCATTTGCATAAACAAATGTGGAATACCATCGAATTGAACGGAACAGTTCCGTCAAAACTGATGGCTGAAATGATTGACGAATCGTATGATTTGATTGTTGCGAGCCTCACCAAAAAGTTAAAAGAAGAATTAAAAAATTTATAAGCACTATTATGAAATTATTGTCAATGTTCGCTGCGTTATTACTGATGTTTTCAGCTGTTTACGCAGAGGGAGAGAAAGAAGATTTTACCATCGTAAAAGAGGTGAAGCATACACCGGTTATCAGCCAGGGGCGTACCGGAACCTGCTGGAGTTTTGCCACAACCAGTTTTTTGGAATCGGAGATTATGCGCAAAGGATTTCCTGAAACCAATTTGTCGGAGATGTTTTTTGTGTATTACAACTATAAAAACAAGGCGTTTCAGTACCTGCTTTATCACGGTAAAAACAATTTCGGAGAAGGAAGTTTGTCGCACGATGTATTAAAAGTTGTGGCAGACCAGGGTGTGATGTTATACGATGAATTTCCCGGAATCCAGAAAGATGGAAAATACAACCACTCAGCATTGGTAAAAGAGCTTCGCGATGAAACGGATAAGATTGACAAGGAGAAAAGAGGCCAAATCGATGTGTCCGATCTAAAAGAATTGAAGTCGGCCTTAAAAAACGAGTTGGGCAAGTTGCCGGAGAAAGTGGAGCTGGAAGGCAAAAAATATACGGCATTGGAACTTCGCGATAAATTTGAAATAAATGCGGATGATTATGTGGAGCTTACTTCGTTCAGTCACCACCCGTTTTGGTCGCAGTGCATTGTTGAGGTCCCCGATAACTGGGCACACGAATCCTACTACAATCTGCCAATTGATGAATTGTTGGAGGTTATGTATTATGCACTGAACAACGGTTTTAGTATTGCCTGGGACGGCGACACCAGCGAAGAAACCTTTGTGCACAAAGAGGGCAAAGCCGATGTGGCGAAAAAACTGCAGGGAAAAGTAAATCAGAAGGAACGCCAGAAAACATTTTACGACCGTACAACAACCGACGACCACCTGATGCACCTGGTTGGTTTATCGAAAGATGCAGAGGGAAAAGATTGTTTCTACACCAAAAACTCGTGGGGTGCCGAAAGTAACGCTTATGGTGGTTACCTGCACATGACGGAAGATTACGTGCGCCTGAAAACCATCGGAATTATGGTACACAAAGATGCCATTCCTGATGCGGTAAAATCAAAACTTGGAATATAATGCGCGAATTTCAGTTGAGCACCGAATATATTGAACTGGTAAAACTGTTGAAGCTTTTGCGATTTGCGCAAACGGGAGGCCATGCAAAAATCATTGTCGGTGATGGCGAAGTTATCCGCAATGGCGAGCCCGAGTTCAGAAAAAGAGCCAAACTGGTGAAAGGCGATGTGCTCGAGATAATGGGAGAAACCATTAAAATTATATAAATGATAAAGCCGGTAAGATTGATTGCCGGCTTTGTTTTTTATAATACAGGGATTTACAGCCAAAACCATTTGTCTCCCGAAAGCTACTCCGGGAATTGTTTCGGATGCTTCAAGCGAATTCGTTTGGGGAATGTTTTCTGCAACTGATTAGTTTTCGTACTTAAACGATACTTTTAGTTTTACACGATAACATTCAATTTCACCTTCGGTAATATGAATGTCCATTTGGCATACTTCTGCAATTCGTAAATCGCGTAATGATTTTGATGCCGTGCTTATGGCATTTTGTGCTGCTTGCTCCCACGAAACGGGACTGCTTCCAATCAGCTCAACAATTTTGTAAACGCTGTTAGGCATAACTTTCGTTTTTTTTGTTAATACTATGTTCAAAATGGTTTCATTATGTACGAAGCGTAACCATAAATAGTTATACGCACAGCTAACTTTAGCTGAACTTTATAATCAATAAAAACGAACCGAATTAAAGGGGAGTGGCTATAACCTAATCAGGAATAATCGTCCGGCAACAACAAGCAAAAGCAGAACCAAAACGATGATATTAAATATCAGGTCTTTTGTTTCTTTTCTTTTTGAATGCACAAAGGAGGCCATAACCATAATAATGGTAAGTCCGATGGCCGCAATGGGGATTAAAATTTGGAGTGTAGAATAAACGCCCGGAAGGAAAAGCCCTAATCCGCCCAGTACTTCAAACGCTCCAATTAACCGCAGTCGCTGTTCGGTGAAATCTTCGATCCATTCGAAAACTTTTATCAGGTTGTCTTTGGTCAAAACAAGTTTCAGCGAACCTGTAGTAAGAAAGAGAGCGGCAATAATAATTTGGATAATCCAGAGCGCTATATTCATAGTTACAGTTTTTAATTAGCGTTGAGTTGTTTATTATTTTAATGGATTAACTGTTAAATAGTAACCCAATATTAATTAAAATGTTGTTTTGTTCTATCAATCCGCTCCTTTTTTTCAGTCATTTACGATTATTTGAGATAAGTGTAAATGTTTATTTTCTGTAAACCCAAACTTCCGACCCCGGATTGTCTTCCATATATTTCACTTTTGCAGCATCGGCCTCGCTAAAAGTTTTGTAGCCGGCAATACCTACAATAAAGAAACGACCTTTTTTCCCAACATGAAAGGCTTCGTATCCTTTTTGCTGCAATTCGAGCAAATAATTATCGGCATTTTCTTTTACCGAAAAGCTTCCGCCAACCAGGTAATACTTCATCGAGTCCTGTTCTTCATTCTTCATTTCAACAGCTTCGGTAATGTTTTGAGTGGTATCAGCAGCCAACGTCGAGTCTTCTGCGGCTATTAATACCGAGTCTGTTGAGGCAGTATCAACAGCAACCGGTGCTTGTTCAATAGTCAATTCTTCGGTAGTTTTTGTTGGAGGCCGCTTTTGGTTCTTGTCTCCATCGGTGTTGTTAAATCCTTTCAAATAAATAAAAACAGCAACGGCAAGTAAAGGAATAATTATGAACAGAAACAGCCAAGGCTTTCTCTTTTTTGCTTCTTTTTCCTTTGTTTGAACTTCCTGTTTAACTTCTTTTATTTCCGGCTCTTCAATTACCGTCTCTTTGGTAACAGGTTGTTTCTGTTGTGGTTCGGGCTCTGATGCTTCCAGCTTAACCTTTGGTTGTTCTTCCACAACAGCAGTTTCTTCCTCTGTGGTTTCAACGGTTTCTTCTTCCTGTATTTCCACAGGCTCGGGCTCGCTTATCGACATGGCACCAAGGCCAAACGAATCGAGCAGCATATTCTCTTCTTCCGAGGCCTCAAAAACAATTTCTCCCTGTTCGTTGTGCGAAAGCGCACCCACTCCTTCAACAAAAACCTTGTCGCCTTTGTCGAGTTTAAAAAGCATCTCGTCGCGTTCTTTTTCAATACGAACCAATGCATTAAAATGCGATATATGCAGTTTTTCGGCAATATGACCAACCAGTAAACCGTCGTTGTTTTTTAGTTGCCCGTTAAACGAAATGGTTTTCGACGGAGGTTTAATCTCGTCGCTCTCATCGCTGATTTCTGCCGGCCGGTATTCCGAAACAAAAGCCCCCAATCCGGGAATGATTACAATATCGTGCTGTAACAGAAGTGTGTATATTTCTTTTCCGAAGCTCACTTGAATGAATTTAGGCGGTAAAATTACAAAACATAGGGTAAACTGCAACTGCCCAAAAATTAAGTTTTTACAAAAGCCTCTTCAACAAGTGGGCAAAGTGTAGATTTCTGTATCGTTTTTTTCTACTTTTGGTGGCTAAATCAATAAAAGTGATGGCAAAAAAGATTTTAGTTACAGGCGGAACCGGGTACATTGGTTCGCACACCGTTGTTGAATTACAAGCTTCGGGCTACGATGTGGTAATTGTCGACGACCTTTCAAACTCCAGTATTGATGTACTGGATAACATCGAAAAAATTTCAGGAATAAAACCGGCATTCGAACACTTTGATTTAGCGGATGCTGCAAAAACCGACGAGTTTTTTAGCCGTAATTCCGATATCGAGGCAATTATTCATTTTGCAGCCTCGAAAGCAGTTGGCGAATCGGTGCAAAAACCTTTGTTGTACTACCGCAACAACCTGGTTTCGTTGATGAACCTGCTGGATTGCCAGTTGAAATACAATGTGGCAAATATTGTATTCTCGTCGTCGTGTACGGTTTACGGACAGCCTGATGTGTTGCCTGTTACTGAAGATACGCCACGCAAAGACGCCGAGTCGCCATATGGAAACACCAAACGTGTGAACGAAGATATTTTAAGCGACAGCATTGCCGCTTTTCCGCAATTAAAAGGAATTGCACTGCGCTATTTTAACCCGATTGGAGCACATCCAACCGCACTGATTGGCGAACTTCCACTGGGCGTACCACAAAACCTTGTGCCCTTTATTACTCAAACAGCTGCCGGATTACGCGACGAGTTAAAAGTGTTTGGCGACGATTACGATACGGTTGACGGTTCGGCCGTTCGCGATTACATTAACGTGGTTGATTTGGCCAAAGCACACGTTGTTGCCATTGAGCGACTGCTGGAAGGCAAAAACAAAAAGAACTACGAAATTTTCAACCTTGGTACCGGAAATGGTTTGTCGGTGTTGGAGATTGTAAACGGTTTTGAAAAAGCAACCGGCGTTAAACTGAATTATAAAATTGTTGGTCGACGTGCCGGCGATATCGAAAAAATTTGGGCCGACACTACTTTTGCCAACGAAGAACTGGGCTGGAAAGCTGAGAAAGGGACAGAAGAAACCCTGCTTTCGGCCTGGAACTGGGAAAAAAAGGTACGTGGAATAAAGTAAGACAATCATAATTGCATACATTTCGCCGGGCGACTTGCAGCTTATGCAGCGTTACCCGGCGATTTTATTTGGTGTTTGTTTGCTGTGGCTGTGGCAGTTCAATGTAAAAGGTACTTCCTTTTCCGATAGCTGATTCAACATAAATATTACCCTTAAGTTTTTCGGTAAAATCTTTGCAAATCTTTAGTCCGAGGCCTGTACCTTTTTCATTCCCGGTTCCCGGCAACGATTCGGCAGTACCTTCTTTAAAAATATTCTGCAACTTATCCGGGTTCATTCCTGTTCCTTCATCTTTAACTGAAATTACGGGAGTATCGTTTTCGTTTATTTGGCAATCAACATAAATATTTCCCTTTTCAAACGAATATTTAATGGCATTGGCCAACAGATTGCGCAAAATGGGGCTGAGAAATTTTTTATCCGTATAAATCGAAAGATCGTCAGGTACCTGGCTAATAATTCGTACACCTTTTAACTCGGCTCTGTTCGAAACCTGGAGACTAACCTCCCCGATGATCTTATTCAGCGATACCAGAACAGGATTAAATTTAATCTGGTTGGTTTCGAGCGAAGCCCAGTCGAGTATATTCTGAAGCAGTTCGTCGGCTTGTTTCGCCGATTGCTGAATATGCGAAAGAAATTGTTGATCCTGCTCTTTTTCCAATCCGGATTCGGTAAGTAATATATCCGAGAAACTCACGATATTGCTGTAAAAGCCTCTCAGATCGTGCCCGATAACCGAAAACAATTTGTTTTTTGAGGCAATAAGTTCTCTCAGTTCGTTCTCTGCTTTTTTCCTTTCGGTGATGTCTCTTACATAAACGATCAAACGTTTATCTCCGTTAAGGTTAATAAATTTGGTATTTATCTCGGTCGGGAAAATCGTCCCGTCCTTTTTTTTGTTTACGCGTTCCACATAAAACTCACCCGTTGCCATTTCTTCCGGAATTATATCGGGTAGCATTTCCGCAAATTCATCCGGAACCAGATCTCGTATCGACAGCTGTAGCATCTCTTCGCGGGTGTAACCAAACATTTTGTGTCCCATGGTATTGCAATCCAAAATTTCCCCACGCTCATTTTCCACATATATTCCATCGAGCGACAAATCAATCAGTGTTCTGAATTTAACTTCACTTTCCTGTATGCTTCTGTTTTTTTTCTGGTTCTTGTTAATCAGAAGCGCAATAAAAAATCCGGTAATTCCACCAAACACGATGGATAGTGCCAGGGATGGAAACGAAAAAGGATTAATTTTTAAGAATAAGAATTGAATGAAAAATAACAGAAAGATTATTGATATACCGCTTGTAATCCCTGTAAAAAGTTCCGGTTTAGATTTAAATCTCATTAAATTTTTAATTTAGGTGACATAAATATAGAATTTTTATTGACTACATTTATAAGCTATTACTTCTCATCTTTAAACGATGTAAAACCCAAAATCAATTTCAATGGCGTATTTAAAAGAAGCACAAAAGCGCGATTTTATTAATCAAATGGCAATTATTACCAAGGAGAGTTTCGACCTTTTAACCGAACATGGTTTTGACCCGACTGACCGGATTAATACCTTAAAAGAAACATTAAAAGAGGCCCGGGAAGCCGAGGGCGAACAAATTGATGCGGCTGCCCGCTTAAAAGATGCAACCAGAAAGTCGCAGAAAAAGCTTTCCGTTGCCTACAAAGAAGCTTCGAAAACCGTAGACCTGATGGCGGGGCTGCTGGGCAAAGACCATCCCCTTATTCAACAAATCAGAAAGATGCGAAAGTAACTACCCGCTGTTTTTACCTGTTCTGATTTTTAATTAACCTCTTCTGTTTTCGTTTCAACCTTGGTTGATTGTGAAACAACTATGGATGAAAGCAATTCATCCTAAGTTGATAGAAAATCAACTAAAGATGATAAATACCAACCATGGATGAACAAGAATCGACTAAGGTAGGATATATAACAACTAAGGAGGATGATAGATTAACCAAAGTTGATAAAGAAACAACCAAGGGTGATAACTAATCAACTAAGGTTGATAAAAGAACAACCAGGGTTGATGCTCTATCGACCATCCTATTTTTCTTACACATGCGTTTTTCTATATCTGGCGAAAAGCCTACTTTTGATTTTCAAAACAATTAAAGATGAGCAAGACAATACTTATAACTGGTGGAGCTGGTTTTATCGGATCTCACGTGGTTCGTTTATTTGTAAATAACTACCCTGATTACAAAATTGTAAACCTCGATAAACTAACTTATGCCGGAAACCTCAATAATTTAAAAGATATTGAAAACAAGCCCAATTACGAATTTGTAAAAGGAGATATTGTCGACAGCGGGTTTATTCAGCAACTGTTTGAGGAACGTCAGTTCGACGGGGTGATTCACCTGGCTGCCGAATCGCATGTTGATCGTTCGATTTCGAACCCTACCGAGTTTGTTTTCACCAACGTTATTGGCACGGTTAACTTGCTGAACGCTGCAAAACATATCTGGAAGGATAATTTTGAAGGCAAACGTTTCTACCACATTTCAACCGATGAGGTGTATGGCTCGTTGGGCGACGAAGGAATGTTTACCGAAAAAACAGCATACGATCCGCACAGTCCGTATTCGGCATCAAAAGCCAGTTCCGATCATTTTGTTCGCGCTTACAACGATACTTTTGGGGTGCCAACAGTAATTTCAAACTGCTCGAATAACTATGGTTCGTTCCAGTTTCCCGAGAAATTGATCCCGCTTTTTATTCATAACATAAAAAACAACAAACCGCTGCCGGTTTACGGTAAAGGCGAAAACGTTCGCGACTGGTTGTGGGTGGTTGATCATGCCCGTGCCATCGATGTAATTTTCCATAAAGGCGAAATCGGCGAAACCTACAATATTGGTGGTTTTAACGAATGGACAAACATTGACCTTATTCGGGTGATGTGCCGCAAAATGGATGAAAAACTGGGCCGCCCTGAAGGCGAATCGGAAAAGCTGATCACTTATGTGAAAGACCGCGCCGGCCACGATTTACGTTATGCTATCGATGCCACAAAGATTAAAAACGAACTGGGGTGGGAGCCATCATTGCAGTTTGAAGAAGGTATTGAGCTTACCATCGACTGGTACCTCGAAAATACCGCGTGGCTCGAGAATGTAACTTCGGGCGATTACCAGAAATACTACGAGCAACAATATGTAAAAAGATAATTTGAAGAGGCTGGTGATGCTATCACTCCAAGTGATAGTATCACTAATCTTTCATAAAAAAACAGAAAAGGAGATACAACATTATGTCTCCTTTTTTGTTTTTGTAATTAAAGTATTTGAATGCAAAATTGATTGTCGTAACTTGTACGAACACAAAAATTCCGTTCTCAAAACATACAAAATTTAAAAGAATAAACATGAGACAAACATTTCTTTTGCTGGCGCTTGTGGCTTTATTGGCGGCGTGCAGCACTACAAAACAAGTCAGGAGTTCGCAGAAAGGTTTAAAAGGCAACTGGACATTGTCGTCGATTACAACCGATCAGGGAAACAAAGTGGAAATTAAAGAGTTGTTTAACCAGGCATCGCCCGATTGTTTCGAGGGCAGCGAGTGGAGCTTTGTCAGCAATAACAATTCCGGCACCTACTCGTTTATGGATGTGGCTTGTGTGAATTCCACGCATTCGATTAAATGGTTTATGGAAGAAGATGGCCAGGACATTTACTTTTTATGGAAATTTATTCCCGATGGAGTGAAGCCAAAAGATGTAACGGCCGGTTACAAGCTAAAATTAATTTCTGAATCGCAGACCGAATTTGTTTTGGCGCAGGATGCTTCGTTCGAGGGCGACATCATTTCAATTTATTATCAATTCGTAAAAAATTAAGATCACAGTTATGAAGAATAAAACATTATTGGTACTTGTCCTTTTTGTGGCAGGAATATTTTTAAATAGTTGCAGCTCGTTGCAAAATGCCAACAGCTCGCAAAAAGGTGCAGGAATCGGTGTAGCTGCTGGAGCTGCTTTAGGTGCCTTAATTGGCGGAAAAGATAACCGTGCGGCAGGCGCTTTAGTTGGTGCTGCCGTTGGTGGTGGTGCCGGTGCAATTATTGGTAAACAAATGGATAAACAGGCCGAAGAAATTGAAACAACAATGCCCGGTGCCGAGGTGGTGCGCAGCGAAGAAGGAATTCAGTTAATTCTGGACGAAAATGCTGATGTGCGTTTTGAGTTTGATAGTTCAAAGCTTACAAGTGCCTCGCAAAACAACCTGGGCAAACTGGTTGAGATATTTAATAAGTACCCGGATACCGATATTCTGGTCCTCGGACATACCGACAGCGATGGTGCCGAATCGTACAATCAAACCTTATCGGAAAAGCGTGCAGCATCGGTTGTTGGCTTTTTAAAATCGGAGGGAATTGAGGCTTTGCGTTTAAGTTCGGTAGGAATGGGCGAATCGCAGCCGCGGGCAACCAACGATACCAAAGAGGGAAAAGCTCAAAACCGCAGGGTAGAGTTTACCATTACAGCTAACGAAGACATGGTAGATGCTGCAAAAGCACAGGCTGGCGAGAATTAATTTTGGTGTCGTTTTCTGAGTTCAGATGTTAAGAAATGAAACGACTTTGAAAATTGTATTGCAAAAGTTTCAGGAACAGAAATTTATACTATCTTTGCGCCACATTTTTCAAAATTAAAAAATAGAATTATGCCAGTAAAAATGAGATTAGCGCGACACGGTCGCAAACGCTACGCATACTACCACATTGTAGTAGCTGATAGCAGGGCGCCACGAGATGGCAGGTACATTGAAAGAATTGGCACGTACAATCCTAACACTGATCCTGCTACTATCGATCTCGATTTTGACAAAGCTTACGACTGGCTTGTTAAAGGCGCACAACCAACCGACACTGTAAGAGCAATTTTGTCTTACAAAGGTGTTATGTACAAAAAACACCTGATGGGTGGAGTTAAAAAAGGAGCTTTCGATGAAGCTGAAGCTGAAAAACGTTTAGAAAGCTGGATTGCAGCAAAAGAAGCTAAAATTCAGGCAAAAATCGACCGTTTGGCCGGTAGTGCCGCTGCAGAAGCTGAAAAACAACTGGAAGCTGAGAAGAAAGTCAACGAAGAAAGAGCTGCCGCTATTGCTGCAAGAGAAGCAGAATTAGCTGCCGAAGCCGAAGCTGCTGTTAAAGAAGCTGAAGCTGAAGCCGCTGCTGAAGAAGCAGAAGAAGAGGCAACTGCTGAAGTTGAAGAAACTCCTGAAGCTGAAGCACCTGCTGCTGAAGAGGAAGCTTCGGAAGAAGAAAAAGGTGCGGAATCTTAAGAAAGACAACTCATCTTATTATAGAAAACCATCCGTCGGCTGACGGATGGTTTTTTTGTGTTAATATCTATTGTTTAGCCCCTCTGGCTAAAAATTATGTTGCAAATTTTTGGAACTTTCTACTTATAACTACCGTTTCAAGTGAAAATGCTTTACTTTTGAAGTATGGAAACGATACCAAAAACCGATTGCCAAAAAGTTGGATTCTTCAGAAAAACACATGGTGTGCATGGCGAAGTAGTCCTGGAGTTTGACGAGCAGTTTGAATATTCAGTGGAAGATAGTGACCGCTTTTTTGTTGAACTTGATGGTTTGCTTGTTCCTTTTTTTGTGGAAAAAGATGGTTTCCGTTTCCGTTCATCCAAAACAGCAATTGTAAAGTTTGATTGGGTTGACGACGAAAAATACGCCAAACGCCTTATCGGCGCCAGTGCTTACCTGTTTCATTCCGAGATTATTGATGAGCAGGAAGAAAACGAATCGATGTTTGAAGGCCTGATGTTAATTGACAGCAAACTGGGCGAAATTGGTGTAATCGATCAAGTTGATGACTACTCCGGAAATATTGTTTTTACGGTTTCGTACCGGGGGGAGGAGCTGTTAATCCCGTTTCACGAAGAGATGCTGGTTTCGTACAGCGAAAATGAAAGTACAATTACTTTAAAATTACCCGACGGACTGATCGACGTTTAAGTCAGGCTCAAAATCTGCAAATTTCTTTCTCCAGGCCTCCGGGATCGGTTCCGAAATCCTGGCTTTCATATCAAAACAAACCATTACCGATTTACATATTGCCACCGGGTCTGTACTGTTTTGTTTGTATACAGCTTGTGTCATTTCAAGGCTTTTTTCACCCAATGATGAAACCGAAGTAAGCACATGAATAGTATCCTCAAGAAAGGTTGGTTGCATGTAATCCACTTTCACAGAGGCAATGATCAATCCTTTGTGTGTCCAGCTAATAAGGTCGCCTAAAACTGTTCCGAAATATTTTAGACGCGCCAGATCAAAAAATTCCTGGTATTTGGCATTATAAACATGGCCCATCAGGTCGATGTCGTTAAACCGAATCTGCACCGGTACGCTGTGTTTCTGTTTCATAAATTGCTTCTTTATGCGTTTAAAAGTGCAATTATTTTTGTGGCGCGTGCAACTTTATTCCGAATGTCGCGTCATTAATACGTAATAATAATATTGGCCGGAAAGATTACCGGCTTTGGCTAAACTTAAGCGCCAAAATTATTACGGATTTTGAAAATTAGGAATTAGAAATTTAAATAGTAAAAGCATGAAAACCAGAATTTTAGTGTTAAGCCTTTTTGTAATGGGTTTATTTATGGCCTCAACCGTTCAGGCACAGGAAGAAACACGCGATGTTTCAAGTTTCTCGGAGATAAGTTTGCGAATTCCGGGAACGGTACATCTAAAACAAGGCAGTCCGCAAAGTGTGCGCATAGAAGCCAAACAGTCGACAATTGAAGACATTATTACCGAAGTAAACGGAAGTAAACTGATCATTCGTTTTCCGGGTAAAAGTATGTTTCAGCGCAATTACAAACCTGGCAGAATAGACATTTATATCACTGTGCCGGATGTAAATGGATTGGGTGTTTCCGGCTCCGGAGATATTTTAGCCGACGAGATTAAAGCACGCATTATCGATCTGGCTGTTAGTGGCAGCGGAAATATTGAAATTGAAGATCTGACATCGGACAAAGTAAAAGGAGCTATTTCGGGCTCGGGTAATATTACAATTGAAAGCGATGGTGTTGCCGACGAATTATCCGTTTCCATTTCAGGGTCAGGTAATTTTAAAGCTGATGGATTTGAAGCCAAAGATGTAACCGTTAGTACATCCGGATCGGGCAATAGTAACGTGAAATCGAGTGGCACGTTAAAAGCAAGAGTTGCCGGATCGGGAAGTGTATATTACAAAGGCAATCCAAGGGTTGATGCTTCAGTTGCCGGATCAGGACGCGTAAAAAGTATGTAATCCGGACGGAATTAAAATATTTAAGGCCATCTGTTTTTTTAGGTGGCCTTTTTATTTTCTAAGAATTTCGATTTGTCCGCCCGGCCCCAGCTTTATTACGCTCGATGCTTTCGATGGCATACGATCATCCTGCCGGTATTCCACAATATAATCAACCGCATGTTTTATTTCCTCCGAAATTTCATCAAAAAATACCGACGATTTTTCGCCACTTTTATTAGCTGAAGTTGATACGATAGGCCGGCGAAAACGTTGCAATAGCTGACGTGTAAACTCTTCTTTGGTAAACCGAATACCGATACTGCCGTCTTCGGCAATTAAATTGGCAGCCAGGTTTTTTGCTCCCGGATAAATTACAGTGAGTGGGGTTGTGCTTACCTCAACCAAATCCCAGGCGACCTCCGGAACTTCATCAATATAACGATCGAGCAAAGCGGGATTTTCCATTAAAACCAGCATGCTTTTTGAGTCTTCACGTTTTTTTATATCGTAGATACGTTTTACAGCTTCAGCATTGGTGGCATCGCAGCCAATGCCCCATATCGTATCGGTAGGATAAAGAATGATTCCCCCGCTTTTCAAAACTTCAACGGCCTTTTTTAAATCGTTGTGCATAGTCCTCTTGTTGTATAGCTTTTACCCCCAGTCGCTTCTTCGGCGCTCCTGTCCTCCGTCAGCTGACGGAGACAATCGGAACGAAGTGACGATAGGAGGGATTTGTTTTTATCCTATTAATTCGGCGTACAAAGAAATCAATTTTTCAACATATTTTTTGGGTTGAAATTCATTGGCTCTCACGCGCCCTTTCATAATTAATTCTTTACGAAAATTGGAATCAGTAAGTATCTTTTCAATGTTATTGCCCAACTCGTCAATGTTTTGTGGCGAACAAAGCACAGCAGCATCGCCGGCGGTTTCAGGTAAACACGAAGCGTTTGATGTGATTACCGGGCAGCCGCAAGCCATTGATTCAATTACCGGTAATCCGAAACCTTCGAATACCGAAATGTAAATGGATAACTGCGCCAGTTGATAGATACCTGCCAGATCTGTTTCCGGAATATTTTTCAGAAAAATTACACGGTTATGGAGTTGCTTTTCGGCAATATATTTATGAATGTCGTTACAATATGATGTTGGATTTCCGACCAAAACCAGCGGTAACTTAATGTTTTTTTCTACCAGTGCTTTAATAATCGAAAGTTGGTTTTTCCGCTCTTCCACCGTACCAACGGCCAAAATAAAATCGTTGGGCAGCTTATATTTTTCTTTGATTTGTCCGGTGTTGGCATTCTCAAAAAACAGCGGCGAAATTGCCTGATGGAGAATTTCTATTTTTTCCGGGTCAACATCTATAAAATCGATAATATCGTCTTTGGTTTGCTGGCTGATGGCCAAAATTTTGGTCGCCGCATTGCAGGCATATTTTGTTTTGCGGAAATAAATAGCCCGGTCGAGTGTTTTGTAAAATTCGGGATAACGAATAAAGATCAGATCGTGAATGGTTACCAGCGTAGGGATGGAGGTTTTATGAATTCCCTTGGGAAGTTCGTTGCTCAATCCGTGAAACAGATCAAGGTTGTGATCCTTAATTTCATCACTCAACTGTATCGAGCGCCAAATCGCTTTTTTAAATCCTGAATGTGCATTTTCAGGTGCTACCATCTCAAACTTATCCTGCTGCTCAAGCATTGCTGCTTTAATTTCAGGCGAGAACAAAGCATAATGGTGATCTGGAAAATATTTCTGAAGGGCATTCAGGGTATTCCGGCTGTAATTGCCCAGGCCGGAGGTATTCAGAAATGCTCGTTTTGCGTCGTATCCTATCTTCATTGTTTGTTGTTTAGTGTGCTTTTAAAAATACAAAAAAGGCCGGGTTTTGTAGCCCGGCCTCATTAATTTATTGTGAATTATGATTCTTTTAAAAATCTTTCACACCATCGAAATCGAGCGTTGCAAAATAATCCTCGATTGTTTCAGCACGTCGGATTTCAACCACATCTCCATTCTCGCGAAGTAGCAATTCGGCCGATTTTAGTTTTCCGTTGTAGTTAAATCCCATTGAATGGCCGTGTGCTCCAGTGTCATGAATAACCACAATATCATCCTGCTCAATTTCGGGTAACATGCGGTCGATGGCAAATTTGTCGTTGTTTTCGCACAACGACCCGGTTACGTCGTATTTTATATTCGCCTCGTCGTTTTCTTTTCCCATAACCGTAATGTGATGGTAAGCACCGTATAGTGCAGGGCGCATCAGGTTGGTCATGCAGGCATCCAAACCGGCATAGGTTTTATATGTTTTTTTAATGTGACGAACTTTGGTTACCAAATAACCGTAAGGGCCGGTAATTGCACGACCCGATTCAAAAAATATTTTCAACGGAGCAAGTCCGGCTTTTACAATAATATCATCGTAGCATTTTTTCACTCCGGCGCTAACAAATTCCATGTCAACCGGTTTTTCGCCCGGTCTGTAAGGAATTCCAATACCTCCGCCCAGGTTTGCAAATTCAATTTTCACGCCTGTTTTTTCGTAAACCTCAACGATTAAATTAAACAGCAACTCGGCAGTTTCTACAAAATAAGACGACTCCAGTTCGTTTGAAGCCACCATGGTGTGAATTCCAAAATGTTTTACACCCTTTTCTTTCAGAATCTTATAGCCTTCAATCATTTGGTCGCGGGTAAAACCGTATTTGGCTTCTTCAGGATGTCCGATAATTACATTGCCTTCTTTCAAACTGCCCGGATTGTAACGCATACAAATTGTATCCGGTAATCCTACATGTTTATCAACAAAGTCGATGTGCGAAATATCATCAAGATTGATAATGGCGCCCAAATCTTTGGCCAGCTGAAATTCGTATGCCGGCGTATCGTTCGAGGTAAGCATAATTTCATTGCCGCTCATTCCAATACGTTTGGCCAGTTCCAGCTCAGCAACAGAACTACAGTCAATTCCAAAACCTTCCTCTCTCAAAATCTTCATCAGGTATGGATTTGGCGCGGCTTTAATTGCATAATATTCCTTAAAACCTTCGTTCCACGAAAATGCTTTTTTGAAATTACGTGCATTTTCAATCATTGCTTTCTCATCGTAAATATGAAACGGAGTAGGGTGGTTTTCAATAATGCTTTCAAGCTGTTCTTTGCTAAAAGGTAGATTTTTTTCTGCCATGTTTTGTATTATTTTAAGGACAACAAAATTAACTTTTTTTTCGATCTTGTAGAATCAATCTAAATAAAGGACGTTCTAATTAACCGGAAGTTTACAATTATGCTTGTTCTATGAAATGTATGGCCGCTTTAATGCCATCGGCGGCACTCGAAATAATTCCGCCGGCATAGCCGCTGCCTTCACCAACCATGTATATATTATCGAATCCTTCGCATAATCCACTTTGGTCGCGAATTACCTGAACGGGTGATGAAGTTTTACTTTCGAAACCTAAAAGGTTGCCATTTTCGAAACCACGCATTTTACGAATAAAATCCTGCAAGCCAACCTGCATCGATTCAACAACCGGTTTGGGCAGTAAGTCCCATAGCGGAGCCGGTTTTAAACCCAGCGGGTAACTGGTTTCAAACTGTGATCCTTTACCCTTTTGTTTCAGGAAGTCGTTGATGGAACATGCCGGAGCAGCATAACCTTCGGAATATTGATAAAAACTTTCTTCCAGTTTTTGCAGGTTGTCCAGCGCTTCAATGGGCGAAACTGTTTTGCCTGCCAGCTCATCAGGATGAATGGCGGCTACGCAGGCAGCGTTGGCAAAATTGCCATTACGTTTGTAGTAGCTCATGCCGTTTACGATGTTGGTATTTTCATAAACCGCTGCCGGAACTACCATGCCGCCCGGGCACATACAAAACGAAAAAACCGAATGTTTGCCGTCGGCTTGTGAAGTGAGGCGGTATTCGGCGGCTTTAACTCCCGGAAGTTGTGGTTTTCCCCACTGTGCCCGGTTGATGATTTCCTGTGTGTGTTCCATCCGGCTGCCAATGGCAAAGTTTTTAGTACGGAAAGGAATGCCTCTTCTGATCAGCATTTTATAGGTTTCGAAAGCCGAATGACCAGGAGCAATAAACAAAGCATCAGCAGGAAAATTTCCTTTGGATGTAATTACCTCTTTTACTTTTGAATTGGTTATTGCCACGTCTTCCAGCATCGTTTCAAACAGAAACTTGCCACCCAGGTTTTCAAACGCTTCGCGTAGGGTTTTTACAATTTTACGCAGGTTATCAGTTCCCAAATGCGGGTGGGTCATGTATAAAATCTCCTCCGGTGCACCCGCTTCCACGTAACTCGACAGGATAAACTGTTTCTCTTTTGAAATACGTTTAGAGCGTGAAGTGAGTTTGCCGTCCGAAAATGTTCCGGCGCCACCTTCGCCAAAAGCATAATTATTTTGGGCGTTGAAGCTGCCTGTTCGTTCAAAGTTGGAAATGGCTTTGCCACGTGTTGTAACATCCGAGCCGCGTTCGATCAGCGTAACATCAAAACCGGCTTTTTGAAGCACAAAGGCATTAAAGAAACCGGCTGGTCCGCTACCAACAACCACGATTTTTTTATTGCTTTTCTTGTAAGGTATTTCCAGCTTTTCTTTTTCAACCTGCTCGTCCCCTTTAATTTCAGGCGATGATACAACGGCTTTTACCAACCAGTGGATGTTCGATTTATTCCGGGCATCCAGACTTTTTGTCTCCAGCTCGTACGAAAAGTTCTTAATCCGAAGTGTTTTGGCAATTTGGCCTTGCAACAATTCGGGGCTGTAGTTGGTGGGTAATTTAAATGAAACTGATTTTGTTCCCATGTACTGAAATATTAGAAGCCAAAAATACGGAAAGATTGAATGCTTTTGAAGGCCATTTCAAAAAAACAAAAATTCGTTGTAACGTATCAAAAAGTTGTGCGTCACATAACTGAAAAAACAAACAAGTATTAAGGCCATAAAAACAAAAAACGTACAGAAAGATTTTTTTACATGTAAAAAAGGGTTGTTCGTCGAAAAAATACATAGGGAAAACCTTTTTTTCATCAACTTTAGTTCGAAAACAAAAATCAACGGCTTTTAATAGCCGGAAAAACAGAAAACAAGTTCAAGCCATGATCAGTCTAAACAATGTTCACAAGTCGTACGTAACGGGTAGTAACTCGTTGCACGTATTAAAAGGAATCGACCTCGAAATCAAATCCGGAGAGTTCGTCTCCATTATGGGGTCATCGGGTTCCGGGAAATCAACCTTACTTAACATCCTTGGAATTTTGGATAACTACGATGAAGGATCGTATTATCTGAACGGATCGTTGGTTAAGGATATGTCGGAAAAGAAAGCTGCCAAACTGCGTAACGAGTTGGTTGGTTTTGTGTTTCAGTCGTTTAACCTGATTTCGTTTAAAAACGCCCTTGAAAATGTGGCGCTTCCGCTGTATTACCAGGGAGTGAATCGGAAAAAGCGAAACAAAATTGCAGAAGAATACCTCGATAAAGTTGGTCTGCTGGATTGGGCAACACATTTACCAAGCGAAATGTCGGGAGGACAAAAACAGCGCGTAGCGATTGCTCGTTCGCTTATCTCTCAGCCAAAAATTATTTTTGCCGATGAGCCAACAGGTGCACTCGATACCAGCACATCGTACGAGGTAATGGATATTCTTAAAGAAATTAATGATGACGGAATTACTGTGATTCTGGTAACGCACGAGCACGATATTGCTTCGATGACCCAGAAGATTGTCCGATTGAAAGATGGCCGGATTGATGAGATCATTAAAAACGGCGATTTGAAAAACTTTCAGCATCGTTATGCTAAAGAACTGGAAACAGCCTAGAGAAGTCTGCAGTCGCAGTTTTCAGTCTCAGTGGGCAGTTTGCTCTTATACTTATCACTTTAAACTTAAGCTATCATGTTCGATATTGATAAATGGCAGGAGATCTTTGCCACCATCAAAAAAAATAAAATGCGCACTTTCCTTACCGGATTTAGTGTTGCCTGGGGGATTTTCATGTTGATGATCCTGTTGGGCGCCGGTAATGGTTTAAGTAACGGTGTGTCGGAAAATTTTATGCGTGATGCCGTTAACGCCATGTGGTTGTGGAGTGGCCGTACCAGTATACCTTATAAAGGCATGCAGGAAAACAGGGAAATTCGTTTCACCAATGCCGATTACGATATCCTGAAAGATCTGGAAGGCATTGAGCACACCTCGGGCCGTTATTATATTGGCGGAAACTTATTCTCTTACGGAAGCGAATACGGCGAGTATTCAGCAATTACTTGTCATCCTGATTTAAAAGATGTTGAGTCGATTGAAATTGTAGAAGGTCGTTTTGTGAACCAGGTTGATATCGATCAGACCCGAAAATCGGTGGTGTTGGGGAAAGATATTTACGATGCCCTTTTTGATGGCAAAGAGGCCGTTGGTGAATATGTTCGTGTAAATAACATTCCGTTTAAAGTGGTTGGAATATGTAAAGAAGGCGGTGGCACACGTCACCGAAATGCATACATACCGGTTACCACAGGGCAAAAAGTATTTAACGGATCAAACCGCCTGCATAATTTTGCCTTAACCATTAACGCCGAAACAATAGAAGAAAGCCAGGCCATTGAAAACCGTGTTCGGGAGAGACTGGCTCGCAAACATAAGTTTGATGCTTCTGATGAATCGGCCATGGGATCGTACAGTAAACTGGAAGATGTAATTCAAACCATGAAGATCTTCCAGGCGATCGATATTTTCATTTGGATTATTGGAATAGGAACCCTTATTGCCGGTGTGGTTGGCGTAAGCAACATCATGCTAATCGTAGTAAAAGAACGGACCAAAGAAATTGGTATCCGAAAAGCCATTGGTGCCAGTCCTGCGTCAGTTATTGGATTAATTCTTTTGGAAGCAGTAATGATCACAACCATTGCCGGATACATCGGTCTGGTGCTGGGAACCGGATTGATGGAAGGCTTGAATTTTATCGTAGAGAAACAATTTGAAGCTTCAGCGGCAACCAACGGAGGAAATGGAGAAACCTTGTTCCGCAACCCGACCGTTGACCTGGGAATTGCCCTATCGGCAACATTATTACTGGTGATAGCCGGAGCTATTGCGGGGTATATTCCTGCAAAACGAGCTGCAAAAATCAAACCTATTGAAGCTTTACGCGACGAATAACAGAAACGAAAACAAAAGCAGAAAACAATGTTCGACTTAGACCTTTGGAAAGAAATATTAAGCGCTTTAAAGAAAAACCGGATGCGCAGTTTTATGACCGCGTTTGGTGTGTTCTGGGGAATATTTATGCTGATAATTATGTCTGGAGCCGGTCGTGCCCTTGAAAATGGGGTGATGGACGGAATTAAAGCTTTCGCATCAAACTCGGCATTCTTCTGGACCGAGCGCACCAGCGTTCCTTATAAAGGATTTCAACGGGGCCGACGCTGGAATTACAAAAACACAGATATAGCATACATAAAAGCCAACATCAGCGATATTGAATATTTGTCGCCACGATTGTTCGGGCCAAGCAGCGGAGGTGGAGATAATGTAATTCGCGGTAAAAAAACAGGTGCTTTTAATATTTATGGCGATTATCCCGAGTTTTTCAAAATCGATCCGTGGACACCGCTTCAGGGACGACTGATCAACACCATCGATATTCAGCATTCGCGAAAAGTGGTAAATATTGGCGAACGTGTGGTGGAAGTTATGTTCGACAAGGACGAAGATCCGATTGGACAGTACCTGAAAATTAACGGCGTTTACTTTCAGGTGGTTGGTGTGGTAAAAGGCGAAACCCGTGTAAACATTGGTAGTGGCCGGAAAAACGAAACCATAATAATGCCGTTCACAACCATGCAAAAGACCTATAACATGGGCGACGATGTGCACTTTTTCTCGGTAACATCGCAACCCGGAGTGCCTGTGAGCAAGGTGGAAAGCCGCTTAAAAGAATTGATGAAAGAACGCCACCGTGTTGCACCCGACGATCAACAGGCTGTTGGGTCGTTTAACATCGAAGTAGAGTGGAAAAAATATATGGGACTTTTCACCGGAATTCAGATCCTAACCTGGATCGTGGGAATAGGAACTTTGCTGGCCGGTGTAATTGGCGTAAGCAATATTATGCTGGTAATTATTAAAGAACGCACGCAGGAAATTGGTATCCAGCGCGCCATTGGTGCAACTCCGGGGAAAGTGATCCTGCACATTGTTGCCGAAAGTGTTTTCCTAACCGTACTTGCCGGATACCTTGGTTTGGCCCTGGGTGTTGGCCTGCTTGAGCTGCTGAATATGGCGTTGGAAATGAATGCTGGCAGCGGAGATGATATTTTCTTCCGCCGCCCTGAAATCAGTTTTCAAATGGCGGTTGGAGCGCTTTCAGTACTGGTGGTTTCCGGAATTTTTGCCGGATTAATTCCGGCACGGCGTGCGGTAAGTATTAAACCGATTGATGCTTTGCGCGACGAGTAAACAAGGATTAATGATTATTGATTAAGGATAAAATTGAAACAAAAAACAATAAAAGCAATTTAGCCATGAAAAAAGTATTTAAAATTTTAGGAGTTGTAGTATTGGTAGCAATATTTGGAGGAACACTTTTCTTCCTGTACAACAAATCGAAAAAGAAAACAGATTTTTTTGAAAACAAGAACCCGTTTTATAGCGAGGTAGTAATGAAAACGGTGGCTACAGGTTCGGTAGTACCACGTTTTGAAATCGAGATCGTTCCGCAGGTTTCAGGAATTATTGATGAATTGTTTGTTGAAGCCGGCGATAAAATTACCAAGGGGCAGGTGGTTGCACGTATCAAAATTATTCCTGATATGGTGACACTGAATTCGGCCGAAACTCGTGTAAACCGTGCAAAAATTGGTTTTGATGATGCACAGATCGATTACGATCGTCAGCAGAAATTATTTGATAAAGAAGTGATCTCGTACGAAGAGTTTAAAGCTGCAAAAGTGGCCTACGATTCAGCAAGAGAAGAACTGACCGCTGCCGAAAATAATCTGGAATTAATTAAAAACGGTGTAACAAAAAAGGCTGAAACGGCTACTAATACGCTGGTGCGCTCAACCATCGACGGTATGGTGCTGGATGTTCCGGTTGAAGAAGGTAACTCGGTAATTCAGGCAAATACCTTTAACGCAGGAACTACCATTGCATCGGTTGCCGATATGAGCGATATGATATTTGAAGGAAATGTTGACGAAACAGAGGTGGGTAAAATTCGTGAAGGAATGCCAATTGAACTGGAAATTGGTGCTATCGACAAAGAAAAATTTGCTGCCGTTCTGGAATATATTTCGCCAAAAGGAGTGGAGGAAAACGGTGCTATTCAGTTTGAAATTAAAGCAAATGTGAAACTGAAGGAAGGCCAGTTTATCCGTGCCGGATACAGTGCAAACGCCAATATCGTTCTGGAGCGCAAAGACAATGTGATGGTTATTCCCGAAGGTTTGCTTCAATTTGAAAACGACTCTTCGTTTGTGGAGGTGAATGTAGGTACGGCCGAAGAACCAAACTACGAAAAACGTTGGGTTCACACTGGTCTTTCGGATGGGATAAATATTGAAATTACAGAAGGATTGAAAGTGGAGGATAAAGTAAAAGGTGAAAAGATTGATCCGAAGAAAGTTCAGGAAGCACAAGCCAATAATGGCTAACAGTAGGTAATTCACATTGCTTTATGTAAATTAGTGGCAAAACAAAAAACAATACATGATGAAGAATCTTTTAACCTTATTTTTAGGAATATTACTGTCGGCCGGAGCCTTTAACCTGCAGGCGCAAAACGAATGGGATTTACAAGCCTGTTTTGATTACGCCATTCAAAACAATCTTCAGGTAAAACGACAGGAGATAAATACACGTTACAACGAAACGCTGGTTAAGCAGGCAAAAGATGATAAGCTGCCTAACCTGAATGGCCAGGTGAGCAACGATTTTAGTTTTGGCCGTTCGTTAACCTACGACAATACTTACGATAATATTAACTCGGCAAGCGTTGCCGGAGGGTTAAATACCAGCATGACACTGTTTAACGGAATGACGCTGAGCAATACCGTTAAAATGCGTGAGCTCGATTTGCAGGCAACATTGGCCGATCTGCAAAAAACAAAAGACGATATTATGCTGGGGATTGCAGCCGAGTACCTCGAAATTCTTTTTGCACAGGAGGTGCAACTGGTTGCCGAGGCTACCATTGAGATAACCAAACAACAAATTAATCGCACCCGTCAGCTTGTTGATGCAGGAAGTGAAGCACGTGGAGCTTTGTTGGAAATTGAAGCGCAGCTGGCGCGCGAAGAGCTGGATTTGGTAAATGCACAAAACCGTGTTCAGTTGGCTTACCTGAATTTGTACCAGTTTCTGGAATTACCCATGGCCGAAAGTTTTAAGATTAAAGAGCCCGTATTGCCCGAAGTTCAGGCCAACCTGACCATGATAAACGCTTACGATGTGTTTAGCAACGCAATTAATGTGCGCCCCGAAATAAAAGCGGCACAGTTGCGTGTTGAAAGTGCCATGAAACAGTTGGAAATTGCCAAGGGATATCGTTATCCGAGTTTGAGTTTTGGCGCCAACTATTACAACCAGTACAACAACCAGTACAAAGACTTTGAAGGAAACCGCATTGATTTGGGCGAACAGATGAAAAACAACAGTCGCTCGAGTTTGGGATTAACTTTGAGTATCCCGATTTTCAATCGTTTCCAGGTGAAGAACAATATTTCGAACTCAGAATTGCAAATTGCCGATTACGAGTACCAGTTACAACAAAACCGCAATGTTTTGCGCAGAGACATTGAGCAGGTATACACCAATGCGCTGGCTGCTTTTAATCGTTACATTTCTACCGATAAAGCGGTGGCTTCAATGAAAGAGGCATTCCGTTACACCGAAGAAAAATTTAACGTGGGAATGATCAACTCTGTGGAATACAACCAGAGTAAAACAAATCTGACCAATGCTCAGTCGGATCTGATACAAGCAAAATACGAATACATTTTCCGCACGAAAATACTTGATTTCTACAACGGTGTAGCAATCACCTTGTAGCAGATCTTGCTTGAACATTGTTTTTTGTGCCTCCGGCTGAAAAGTCGGAGGCTTTTTATTTGTAAAACTTATCTAACCTGACAATTTGCACATTGTAATTCCGACAATTTGATATCTTTGTCGCCAACGTATTATACCTAAATCAATTAAAGCTGTTTCGTATGAAGTTGCCTTTGGTCTTATTTCTCTGTGTATGTTTGGCATATACTGCTGTTGCCAACATTTATAGCTCAAAATCGGATACAACGATAAATACCTTCAATAAAGCCTATGTTTATCGCGTAAAGAAATTGCAGGGGGTAATAAATATTGATGGTGTAATTGATGAAAGCGACTGGCAAAGCGCGCAAAAAGCAGATAAATTTTACCGGGTGCTACCTGTTGATACCGGTTTTGCCACGCAGCCTTCAACAATGATGATGGCTTACGACGACAAAGCTTTGTACGTAGCGCAAATTTTCTACGATACTATTCCCGGCGATCGTGTGATGGAATCGTTCCGCCGCGATTTTAGCTTTGGAAATAACGATAACCTGCTCATATTTTTCGATACATTTTTGGATCAGACAAACGGTTTTTCATTTGGGGTTTCGGCCTCGGGAGCCAAGTGGGACGGAACCATGAGTAACGGACACAGTATATCGTTGGATTGGGACTGCAAATGGGAGATGAAAACCCAACATTACGACAACCGATGGGTAAGCGAAATGCGTATTCCGTTTAAATCGGTTCGGTATCCGAAAGGAAGTAAGGAATGGAACGTAAACTTTAGCCGACTGGATTTGAAATCGAATGAAAAGTCGGCATGGGCGCCTGTGCCGAGGCAGTTCCCAACATCATCGCTGGCCTACTCTGGGCGCATGCAGTTTGAGGAGCCGCTGCCAAAATCAAAAATGCAGTTTTCAGTAATTCCGTATTTATTGGGTGGCGCAGCAAAAAATTTTGAGGCCGGAACAAGTACCGATTACCGTACCGACGTTGGTTTTGATGCCAAAGTTGGTATCTCGTCATCGATGACACTCGACCTGACGTATAATCCCGATTTTGCGCAGGTTGAAGTTGATCAGCAGGTAACAAATATCGATCGTTTCGAATTGTTCTTCCCCGAAAAACGACAGTTCTTTCTCGAGAACAGCGACCTTTTTTCAAGTTATGGTTATTCACATACTTTAACTCCGTTTTTCTCGCGAAGAGTTGGTTTGGACGCTCCGGTACTTGCCGGGGCCCGATTGAGTGGGAAAATTGGCAACGACTGGCGGGTAGGTTTTATGAATATGACTACCGAGGAAACCGGTGAAAACCTGTCACGAAACTTTACAGTGGCTTCTGTTCAGAAGAAAATGTTTACGCGGTCGAGCCTTGGATTTATTGCCGTTAACAAAGAATATTTTGATGAACCATCGGACACCAGCATGTTTAACCGCGTGATTGGTTTCGATTATAACCTGGCCAGCAAAGACAATGTGTGGGACGGTAAGTTCTTTTACCATCGCTCGTTTCAACCCGATAATCCCGATAAACAATATGCACAGGGAGCCATGTTGAATTACAGCACTCAGCATTTACACCTGGGTGTTTATGAAACTTCGGTTGGTGAAAATTACCGTGCCGAGGCCGGATATGTGCGCCGAACAGGATATAATTTTGTTGGTGCATCGGCCGGTTATACTTTTGTGCCCAATAAAAAAGTAGCGAGCCATGGCCCGGGTGTGCAACTCGATAATTACTATAATCCCGATAACGATTTAATTGAACACGAATACAAGTTTGAATACGGGATTACATTTGCTAACCGGGCCGAGCTGGGCTTTGAGTACAGCGATCATTTTGTGCAATTACGAAACGATTTTAACCCGACACAAGATCCTGACAATTATTTACCCGAAGGTTCGGAATATGATTTTGGACTTTTTACTGTTGCCTACCAGTCTACCCGAAAATCGCTGTTTACATGGCAGGCCGAAGCCTCAAAAGGCAGTTTCTATAGTGGCGACATTCAGTACATTCAGGGAGAAATTGGTTACCGCTTTCAACCCTATGTAAACCTTACCATGAATTTTAACTACACCGATATGGATTTGGGCGATCCATTCAACCGCGAAAAATTCTGGCTGGTGGGTCCGAAAATGGATATCACCTTCACCGATAAAATATTCTGGTCGACTTTTGTGCAGTACAACGAACAAGTCGACAACCTGAATATCAACTCGCGCTTTCAGTGGCGATACCAACCGGTTTCGGATATTTACCTGGTTTACACCGATAATTATTTTACCGGCAACTGGAACTCGAGAAACAGGGCAGTGGTTTTAAAAATGACTTACTGGTTTAATTAAGGGATTTTGCCGGTTCTTATTGTTCGACGAACCATTCTGCTTCGAATTCGTAAAAATCAAACATAAGTGACATAAATCACTTCGGATTAGAGTCGCAAATCGTATGTTTTACCAATTTGTTAAACCGATTTTGGGGGCTCTGAATTATTTCCGACATCGCGAAAAAAAATTAACTTTGCGTGCCTTAAAACAATT
>NZ_JBFHGM010000030.1:0-30140 GCF_041583095.1 Draconibacterium sp. | reverse complement strand
TGAACATCATCCGTTTATTGTAAACGTGGGGGAACACCGCATAAAAGTTTTGGGGACAAAGTTTGCTGTGGTGGCATACCCCGATGACGATGAGGTAAAAGCAGAACTGGTTTCAGGAAAAATTCAATTTGATATTCATTTAGGGGGCACCGGGGACAATTACCAGTCTTTAATGGTAAGTCCTATGCATAGTTTAGTTTATGACAAAACCTCCGGGAAGGTGTATGATTCAACTATCCCGGATGGTTTTTACAATTACTGGCAAAATGGTGTGTATAGCTTTAAAGACGAACGTTTTGATTCGCTGGCAACCAAAATTGCACGTATCTACAATGTTGAAATCGTATTTGGCGACGAAGAACTTAAAACCCGCACATTTACTGGTACTTTAAGTGTGGATGACAATATTTATACCCTGATGGAAGCGTTTAAGATCGCCTCCGGAAAACCCTTCGAATACACCTTTGAAAGTGGAAAAATTTATATCAACAAATAGCTAAAGACAATGCCTATGTAACAAATCAGATTTATGAACTAAAAACGGGAAATGCCTGGCCGCACTTCCCGTCTGTCAGGAAACACTCCTAATGTTTCCTTTTTTAAGAATCAATAAATAAGCCATTTGGCTCTATTATCGAACTTTAACACGTTAAATGTATGAAAAAAACTAACATTTGCAATGGGGGAAGTTGTGTCTCTCATTTCAAAAAACTTTTAAGAATTATGAAACTTACATGTTTGCTTGTAATGATTGCCCTGGTGCAGGTTTCGGCCGCTACATACGCGCAATCAACTAAGTTAACATTGAACATGAAAAATGCCCGGCTAGCTGAAGTATTTCAACAAATTGAAGAAAACAGCGAGTTCCGGTTTTTTTATGACAGTGACGAAATTGACTTATCTCACCAAATAACTATTCGTGCCGAACAATCTAATATCGACGAAATATTAACAGTAGCTTTTTCAGAAACCAGCTACTCGTACGAAATTATCGACAGACATATTATTATCAAGAACTCAGCGTCGGCTGATAGGTCGAATATCCTGGGGCGTGCCGATCAAATGCCGGTTTCGGGTTTGGTAACCGATAAAGATGGTTTCCCGTTGCCGGGAGTAACAATTGTGGTAAAAGGAACAACATCGGGTACGGTAACCAATGCCGACGGACATTATTCATTAGCAAATATTGACGGTGATGCAATACTGCAGTTTTCGTTTGTGGGAATGAAAACACAGGATGTTGAAGTCGGCAATAAGTCAACAATAAATGTAATCATGGAGGAAGAATCTATTGGTATTGCCGAAGTTGTTGCCGTAGGTTACGGAACTATGAAAAAAAGTGATTTGACAGGAGCAATATCACAAATTCGCCCGGATAAAATAGAGAACGAGAATCCAAAAACGATTCAGGATGTTTTACGCGGAACTCCCGGATTACGCGTTGGTCTGGATGCTTCTGCCAAAGGAGGCGGTTCAATGCAAATTCGTGGACAGCGTTCGGTGTACACCGACGGAGGACATAACAATCCATTGCTTATTCTTGATGGTATGATCTTTTACGGGGAACTTTCAGAGATCAACCCCGATGACATCTCTCAGATTGATATTTTGAAAGATGCTTCTGCAGCTGCAGTGTACGGAGCAAAAGCGGCAAACGGTGTTATCATTATTACAACGAAAAAAGGTAAAAAAGGGAAGCCGGTTATTAGTATAAGCTCAAATATTGGAGTAACTCAAAAAAGTGCTTATCGCGACCGATTCACTCCGGATGCTTATTTACAACACCGTCAGGATTGGTACACAAAAAACACCTATGGGGTAAATCCTGAAACAGGTGCTTATGAAGCCTACCAAAGTGGAGTTTATGCTAATCGCCCGGGATTTTTTATGAGTCCTGATCAGCTTCCAGCAGGAATTTCGATTGAAGATTGGAGAGCATATACTACCAACGATGAAGGAGACTCAGATAAAAGTATTCATGCACAAAGACTGGGTTTTACTGGAAACGCTCTGGAAAATTACCTGGCCGGAAAAACCGTTGACTGGGAAGATATAGCTTTTAGGTTAGGATTTAACCAAGACTACAATGCAAGCATTAGCGGTGCAGGCGATAACGTAAACTATTACTTTTCGATGGGCTACCTAAAAAATCAGGGAGCATTAAAAAGTGATGAATACGATGCAATACGTGCAAACATGAAAATTGATGCTAAAGTAACCGACTGGTTTGAAGTGGGAGCTAATGTTAATTTTCAAGACCGTTCTGACGGTAATATTGGCATGGATCAGGATTATTTTTTGCGTAACAGCCCTTATGCTGATTATGCCGACGAAACCGGAAATCCAATACAATATCCATTGAGTTCAGAATATAGTCAACGTGGTTATAACTACGATTTCCAAAAACAGTACCTGGAACTGGAGAAAGGTTATACCGTTTTAAATACTATTCTAAAGGCCAAAGTAACCTTGCCTTACAATGTAACCTATAGTTTTAATGCTTCTCCTCGTTATCAGTTTTTCTTCGATCGTTATTTTATGTCGGCTGATTTACCGGGATCAGATCCAAAATCGCGGGGAGCCAACCGCGAGCAGGCAAAACGTTTTGATTGGTCGCTTAACAATACCATAAACTGGGATTATACTTTTGCCGATAAACACCACGTTGTGTTAACACTGGTACAGGAAGCAGAAGAACGTCAATACTGGAGCGATCGTATTGAGGCACGCAATATCTTACCTTCTGATGCTTTGGGTTTCCACAACACCAAAAACGGAAGCAAAGAAGACAGTAATTATTCCACTCATGATACCTATGAGACTGCAGATGCGCTACTGGCACGCCTGTTTTATTCATACGATGATCGTTATATGATTACAACCTCTGTTCGTCGCGACGGATACTCTGCTTTTGGTGCATCTAATCCATACGCAACATTCCCATCAGTAGCATTGGGCTGGTCCTTTTCCAATGAAGAATTCTTTAATTGGAATAATGTTTTAAATACGGGTAAATTACGTTTGTCTTATGGTAAAAATGGTAACCGTTCATTGCCAAGTCCATACCTGGCTTTGGCCAACCTATATGAAGGAGCTGGCAAAATGCAGGGGTATATCGACCAGTCGGGAGAACTTGAGTTGATGCGCTATTTAATGGCCGATCGTTTGGCTAATCCAAATCTTCAGTGGGAAAAAACTACTGCGTGGAACATTGGTCTTGATCTGGGATTTTTCGACAATAGGATAACCGGTACGATAGAGTATTATAATATGAAAACTCATGATATGATTATGAATCAGCGTTTACCTGAGTTTACCGGCTTCCCTAATATTACAACTAACTTAGGTCAGGTTGATAACAGTGGTGTTGAAATATCGGTTAACTCGGTTAACATTGATAATGATATTTTACGATGGACTTCAACTTTTGGTTTTTCATATAACAAAAACGAAATCAAACATCTTTATTACGAACAGGAAGATGTGTTGGATGAAGAAGGAAATGTTACTGGCTCAAAAGAAATGGATGATATTTCAAATGGTTGGTTTATTGGTCGTCCGATCAGTTCTATATGGAATTATCGTGTTACAGGTATATGGCAAACCGATGAAGCAGCAGAGGCAGCAGAATATGGACAATCGCCAGGCGACCCAAAAGTAGCTAATAATTACACGGCCGATGATGTTGTGCACGAAGACGGATCAATTACACATGTATACAACGATAAAGACAAGGAGTTCTTAGGTGAAACCACTCCACCAGTGCATTGGTCATTACGTAATGATTTTACCTTTTGGAATAACCTTAGTTTTTCTTTTAATATCTATTCCTACATGGGGCACAAAAGTCTATCAGGTAACTACCTGAATGATGACGATCTTGGTGGTCGTATGGCCTATGCAATGCAAAATGTACCGGAAAAAGAATATTGGACACCCGATAATCCAACCAATAAATATGGTCGTATCGAAGCAAAAGGACCTACTGGAGCAGAAGGTGCAGCAATGTTGTATAATCGTTCGTTTATTCGTTTAGAAAATATATCATTGGGATATACACTACCTAAAAGATGGACCTCTGATTTCGATATACAGCGTGTAAAATTTTTTGGTACGGTAAGAAACGTTGCCGTGTGGTCTAAAGACTGGGAATATGGTGATCCGGAAACAGGCGGATTAGCCACTCGTATTTATACATTGGGTGTTAACTTAACTTTTTAATATTTAAATCAAAAAGATATGAAACTGATAATGAATAAATTTAAGTATATATACTTATTTGTCCTGATAGGACTATTCCTAATACCCAGTGGGTGTTCTGAGGACTTTTTAGAGCCAACACCTCTTTCGTTTTACGAACCTACCGCTACTTTCAGTACCGAATCAGGTTTGAATGCGGCACTTGCAATTTGTGATCGTCACCTTAAATTATATTGGGCGACCGATCATAACGAGATGCTTAGTTTAGGAACAGAGTATATGTTTTCTGAATTAATGGTTGCCAGTGCCACGGATAAGCGAAGTATGCTTTGTGATGTTGCTAATATGCTTACTCCGACAAGTGAAACTTCTTCTCAAAACCTTGGAAGAAATAACAGTATATGGTTTTTCTGGCAGGAAACCTACAAAGGAATTATGTATGCGAATACAGTAATTCAGTTTGTTGATGCAGTTGAGGCTTTGGATGAAACAACAAAAGATATATACAGAGGTAGGGCATACTTCCATCGTGCTTTCCGTTATATGGCACTGGTATTTCAATTTGGCGATGTACCGCTAGTAACAAAGATTGTTGAAGTACCAAAACAAAACTATCGAAGCACAGAGCGCGATGCAATACTACAAATGATTACAAAAGATATGGAATATGCAGTAGAACATGTTCCGGATCAAAGCGATATGGATTTAGTAGGTATGGTGAACAAAGGAGCATGTCGCATGCTGCTTGCCAAATGTTATTTGGCAGTTGGCGAATATGCCAAAGCCAAAGAGCAAACTGATATTTTGATAGATCAATCAGGATATTCTTTAATGGAAGACAATTTTGGAGCATTTAACGATGGTGGTGAACCACAAACCTGGCCAATAACCCGTAATGTTATTTGGGATTTACACCGTGCTGAAAACAAACTGATTTCGGCAAACAAAGAGGTGATTATGGGACTGCCAAACCGCGGATCGGATCAGGAATCGTTCGTAAAAATGTTAACCATGCGTATTTTATATCCATTTCTTTTTAATGGCATGGTTAAAACCAAAGACGGTAAACAGGCTTTGCTAAACCTGAGACGTAACCATGGTGATTATAATCCGAACTATGATTATATGCGTGCTTTTGGTAGAGGTATTGCCACCTGGCGTCCAACTTCTTTCCATACACGCGGATTATGGTATGTAAACGGACAGTTGGACAGCGGAGATTTGCGCCATAGTTCAGAGGTTGGAAACTGGGTGCGTATGGAAGATTATAAGGTGAACAATAAAGCATCAAGTGAATTCGGAAATCCGGTAACACTTTTTGATGATGAAGGAAACCTGCTGTGTGGGGATACTATTCGTCGTTGGTTCGACGTGCCGCATTACAAATTGTTTTTAGACGACCCGGTAAACGATGCAAATATTAGTGGCTCCGATGGTTTAAGAGGTGCTACCAATGGGGGTATTGCAGATTGGTACTTATATCGTTTGGCAGAAGCCTACCTGTTGCGCGCTGAAGCTAAATATTACATGAATGAGAATGATCCTACCATTAAGGATGATTTGAATGCAATACGTATGCGTGCCCATTGTTCTGAGTTGTATGAAGGCACAGTAACCATTGGCGATATTATGGACGAACGTGCCCGTGAATTATACTGGGAAGAATGGCGTAATGTAGAGCTAACCCGCGTTTCGTTGTGTCTTGCACGAAGTGGAAAACCGGATGAATGGGGAAATACCTATACGTTGGATAATTTTGACAAACAAAGTGGAACCGACAACAACGGTGGAAGCTATTGGTACCAACGTATTGTGAATTACAGCATGTACAATAAAGGACCAATCCAAATTAATGCTACAGGTAACAGTAATCCAAATTATACCATGGATAAGAAAAATATCTATTGGCCAATTCCTTATGCTGCAATTACAGCGAACAATAAAGGAGAATTAAGCCAGAACTTTGGGTATGATGGTTACGATGCCGCCACTCCTAAATGGAGCAACTGGGAAGATGCTGTTGCTGATGAAGGTGAAACAACAAATTAAAACTTTGAAATTCAGGTTGTAAGCAGTCCTTAGCTTAAAATGCACTATTAGTCGGTTTATGCCGACTGATAGTGCACTTTTTTATCCCGTTTTTGTGCATTCCAGGAGCTGGTGCGGAGTCACAAACCTTTCAGAAAATATAAGGTGGCTCTTGTGGTGCACTTAATTACTATTATTTATCCAACTAAATTTAAAAACAGAAAAACAAGATGAAGTCAGTTAAAATATTTTTGATATTACTTGTTTTCCCCTTTCAATTGTTACACGCTCAAAAACTACTAACTGATTTTCCTGAAGGTTACAAACCCGAGGAAATCGGAAAAACAATTTCTTACCGTTTTGTTGATGCGAAACATGCTTTACACGCCGGGAAATGGATTAGCTATCCTGAAACATTTTACTGGGGAGGCGCGTTCAAATTTGCATCGTTAACAAATGACGAGAAACTAATCGGGCTGCTTCAGAAACGTTTTGAGCCTTTGTTTTCAACCGAAAAGGAGCTACTACCCATAAAAAATCATGTTGATTTAAATATGTTTGGTAGTTTGCCTTTGCTTATGTATCAAATCACCAGTGAGAAACGTTATCTGGAATTAGGTCTTCCTTATGCCGATACCCAGTGGCAGGTTCCTGATAATGCAAAATCCGAAGAAAAAGAATGGGCCGATAAAGGATATACATGGCAAACCCGCCTCTGGATTGATGACATGTACATGATTACTATTGTACAAACCCAAGCCTACAAAGTAACCGGTGATTTTAACTATATCGATCGGGCAGCCCGTGAGATGGCGCTTTATTTAGAGGAGTTGCAACGTCCTAACGGGCTATTTTATCATGCACCAGATGTTCCGTATTATTGGCTCCGTGGAAATGGTTGGATGGCTGCAGGAGTTACTGAGTTACTTCGTTATTTGCCCGAAGATCACGAATATTATTCGTCAATAATGAAAGGCTATCAAAAAATGATGAAAAGCCTGAAAAAATACCAAAACGAAAGCGGTATCTGGAATCAGTTAATTAATGAACCGGATTGTTGGCCTGAAACATCGGGATCGGCAATGTTCACATACGCATTAATAACCGGAGTAAAGCATGGTTGGTTAAACCAAAAGAAATATGCTCCTGTAGCCCGCAAAGCCTGGATGGCTCTGGTTCCGTATGTTGATGAAAATGGGGCAGTATCGGAGGTTTGTGTTGGCACCAACAAAAAAAATGATAAGCAATACTATTACGACCGTCCACGAAGAAAAGGAGATTATCACGGGCAGGCTCCATACCTTTGGTGTGTTAATGCTCTTTTAGAGAAATAGAAGAAAATACATTGGAATATATTGTCGATATGTGCGGTGAGCTGCCTATCAATGGTCTAAAGTATATTTGTCTTTAAAAAAGAACAATTGTACTATGAAAAGTACATCATAACTGTTATTTTCAACCTTTACTTTGAAACCAATCTAAACTTTTAATAAATCTATCAAAAAATGAAACTATCAACTTATTTATTACTGGCAGTTGCACTGTTGCTGACTAATATTTGCGTAGCTCAAAATTATTTTGATGATTTTCCTGTAATGGCAAATCCAAAAACGGTTGGAGATAAGCTAAGCAAACGATTTCTGGAGAGTAAACACCAGCTTTATGGCGACCGAGGTATCCATTATGCTGAAGTTTGCACCTGGTACGGAGCGCTTAAATTTGCCGAACTTACCAATGATCAGGATCTGGTAAAGGAACTGAGGACGCGTTTTGAATTATTGTTTCATATCGAAAAAGACCTTCTTCCTCCTCCGATTCATGTCGATCAGAATATGTTTGGCAGCCTGCCTTTGAGATTATATACCATGACCAAAGATGAACGTTACCTCGAGCTTGGATTACCTTACGCTGATTCGCAGTGGATTCTTCCTCCCAATGCGAATGAAGAAGAACGCAAATGGCATGAACAGGGATATTCGTGGCAAACCCGCTTTTGGATTGACGATATGTATATGATCACAGTGGTCCAGAATCAGGCATATAAAGTAACAGGTGATCCGAAATATATTGATCGGGCGGCAAATGAAATGGTTCTTTATCTGGATGAAATACAGCGTCCCAACGGACTTTTCTATCATGCACCTGATGTGCCTTATTACTGGGCCAGGGGAAATGGGTGGATGGCAGTAGGAATGGCCGATTTACTTTATGATTTGCCCGAGAATCACAAGGACCGTCCACGTATTATGGAAGGTTATTTAGCCATGATGAAAAGCCTGAAAGCGTATCAAAGCCCAGGCGGTATGTGGAATCAACTCATTGATGAACCGGATTTTTGGCCCGAAACATCAGGAACAGCAATGTTTACCTACGCATTTATCATGGGCGTTAAACATGGTTGGCTTGATGTTGAAGAGTATGGTCCGGCGGCACGTCAGGCCTGGTTAGCAATGGTTCCGTATATTGATGAACAGGGTAACGTAACCGAAGTTTGCATTGGAACTGGTAAAAAGAACGATAAGCAATATTATTATGACCGGCCCCGCCCTGTTGGAGATTTTCATGGACAGGCTCCATATATATGGTGCGTTAATGCCCTTTTGGAGAAATAGGCAGCTTCGCTTCAAAAATTGTCAGGAGCTAATGAACGAAAAAAATGAATATTCAGATCCTGCTGTTAGTGTAGTTTTATATCACTATTTGAAGCGGGGAAGAACAAAATAAAAGTACTGAAATGACAATAATTCAATAGTCAAAATGTGATTTTCATGAAGAAAATAAAGTCTGTTTTATTCATATTAATTCTGTTATTTTCGTTTGTATCATCGGCAAACCGAAAAGATAACAGGCCAAATATCCTTTTTGCGATCAGCGACGACCAATCATTTGCACACACAAGCTTTGCCGGTTGCAAGTTTGTAAATACTCCGGGCTTTGACCGGGTAGCCAGCGAAGGTGTTTATTTTAGCAATTGTATTGCCGGATCGCCCGGATGTGCGCCAAGCCGGAGTACTATCGTCACAGGACGGCATCACTGGCAAAATGAGCAATCGGGGCAACACGCTTCTTCATGGATGAAAAAACACATTCCATTCGTTGATTTGCTCGAAGCTAACGGTTATGCTACCGGCAGAACCGGGAAAGGTGTCGATCCATTCCAGTATGCCCGTTCATCAAATGACTCACTTTGGCGATCGACCAATGCGGCGGGTATCGAACATAGCCATATTGTATACAAAAAAGGAACACCCGGCGATGAACGAACCGCCAACGGAATTAGCGACATCAACTACTTCGAAAATTTCAAATTCTTTCTTGAAAATGTTAAGGGCGAAAAACCATTTTTCTTCTGGTATGGCGCTAAAGAGCCACACCGGGGCTACGAAGAGGATTCATGGAAACGAAACAACAAAAATCAGGATGACATAAAAAGGGTACCTGAGTTTTTCCCGGATAACGGCATTATACGGGGAGATTTGCTTGATTATGCAGTTGAAATCGAATGGTTTGATTTGCATTTGCAACGTATGCTCCAGTATCTTGATGAAATTGGCGAACTGGAAAATACTATTGTAATTGTAACGTCCGACAACGGAATGCCATTTCCGAGGGCAAAAGCCAATGGGTACGATTACGGTATCCATGTGCCAATGGCCATTCGGTATCCAAAAAACTTTACGGGCAGACGAATTGTTTATGATCCTGTAAGTTTTGCCGACCTTGCTCCAACCATTCTTTCTATCTCAAAAACCGGTTCCGAAGGCATGCTTTCCATGTCGGGAGAAAGTATGATTAATATTCTTGAATCGAAGAAACAGGGAATTGTCGATCCTTCGAAAAAGTATGTATTCTCCGGGCGTGAAAGACACTCGTCTTCACGTTATGAAAACCGGGGTTACCCGCAGAGAATGATTCGCAGCAAAGATTTTCTTTACATCTGGAACATTAAGCCGGAACGCTGGCCTGCAGGTGCTCCTCAGCGAATAAAACCCGGAACAGAGGATGAATTATTGCCGATGTATGGAATTGATGAAGATGGACAGCACCATTCCGACTGGGCTTTTACCGACATTGATGCGTGTCCCACAAAATCGTACATTGTGGAACATTACGATGAGCCCGAAATTCAACCTTATTTTAATCTGGCGGTTGCAAAAAGAGCAGAAGTTGAATTTTTCGACATAAAAAACGACCCGTATTGCCTGAATAATCTGGCCGGGAATCCGGAATATTCGGCGATTGAACAGGAAATGAAAGATGCGCTGATGAGTGAATTGAAGAAATCAGGAGATCCGCGTGTTGTAGGGCCGGATAAGGAAGTTTTTGATTCGTATATTCGTTACAGTCCAATGCGCGAATTTCCGGCACCTGAGAAGTAGTAAATAACTCCGGACAATAGGGCAATGTATTAGAATCAGAACCTTAGTGAATTAAAATAATATAATGAATATTGTAAAAAAAGAACCAATGAGAGTATTCGTATTATCTGGTTTGCTAGTGGTGCTTTCCTTGTTAGGAAATGCTTATACTAACAAATCATTCAACGAATGGAAACAACTATTCGATGGCAAATCATTAAAAGGCTGGAAAGTATTAAACGGAACAGCCGGGTATAAAATTGAAGATGGTGAGATTATCGGCACCAGTAAAGCAGGTACTCCAAACACATTTTTAGCTACTGAAAAAAACTACGGCGATTTTATTTTGGAATACGAAATGAAAATGGAAGCCGGACTGAATTCAGGCGTTCAAATCCGAAGCAACAGTTTAAAAGATTACAGAGATGGTCGTGTACACGGTTACCAGGTAGAGTGCGACGATTCAGAAAGACGCTGGTCGGGAGGAATTTATGATGAGGCTCGCCGCGGCTGGCTTTACCCGCTGGAATACAACCAGCCGGCAAAAAAAGCATACAAAAACGGCGAATGGAATAAATACCGTGTGGAAGCCATTGGCAATACTATTCGTACCTGGATAAACGGACAGCCGGTTGCCAACCTGGTTGACGACTTAACTGCCGAAGGTTTTATCGCACTTCAGGTACATTCAATCGGAAACAGTACAGAAAAGGAAGGCAAAACCATTCGCTGGAAAAATATCCGAATTAAAACTGAAGACCTGGAAAGCGCCCGCATGCCAATGCCGGAAGAAGTTCGGGAAGTGAGTTATTTAACCAATACGCTTACCAAAAAAGAAAAGAGCAATGGCTGGAAATTGCTTTGGGATGGAAAAACCACAAAAGGCTGGCGCGGAGTAAAACTGGATAACTTCCCGCAACGAGGCTGGCACATTGAAAACGGCACTTTGGTGGTTGAAAAAGCCGATGGTGCTGAATCAGGAAATGGCGGCGATATCGTTACCGAAAAAATGTATAAAAACTTTGTTCTGGAAGTTGATTTTAACCTGACTGAAGGAGCCAATAGCGGAATAAAATATTTTGTACAAGGCAACCTGAACAAAGGAGAAGGTTCGGCAATTGGATGCGAATTCCAGATCCTTGACGACAAAAAACACCCCGATGCAAAAAAAGGAGTGCTGGGCAACCGCACACTCGCATCCCTTTACGATCTGATTCCGGCCAACGGAAGGTTTTATGATCCAAATCTCCAGCAGAAGCGATTTAACGGCATAAACAGCTGGAACAGGGCACGGGTTGAAGTAAAAGGCAATCATGTAACGCATTATCTGAATGGAATAAAAGTAGTTGAATACGAACGCAATACCCAGCAGTGGCAGGCGCTGGTAAACTACAGCAAATACCAGCAATGGGAAAATTTTGGAAATTTTGAAGAAGGCCATATTCTTCTGCAGGACCATGGCGACAAGGTGCAGTTCAGAAATATAAAAATTAAAGAACTGGATTAATTTAAACTAAACTGTAGTACATAACTTTAATCTTAAATCGACTAAAAATGCAAACAAACAGAAGAAAATTTATACGCAATTCGATGCTCGGAATTGGAGCAGTTACTATTGTTCCAAGCCATGTTGTATTTGGCAAACCGGGCCGTGTAATGCCCAACGATAAATTGAACCTGGCTTTTTGTGGAATCGGAAACCGGGGAGGACAAATTCTAAGATCGTTTATGAATACCGGAATGGTAAATAACGTTGCCATGTGCGATACCGATATGGGCGCCAAACATACGCTGGCCTCTATTGAAGCCAATCCAAAAGCAACACAATTTCAGGATTTCCGTGTCATGTTCGATAAGGCAGCGAAGTCGTTTGATGCGGTGGTTGTTGGAACACCTGATTTTTCGCATTTCCCAATCACCATTCTGGCCATGTCGATGGGTAAAGGTGTATATACCGAAAAACCACTGACACGCACTTTCCAGGAATCGGAATTGCTGATGAAGGCAGCCAAAAAGTACGGAGTAGTAACTCAAATGGGTAACCAGGGCCATTCGGAAGGCAACTATTTTCAGTTTAAAACCTGGGTAGAGGCCGGCATCATAAAAGACGTAACCAAAGTAGTGGCACACATGAACAGTGCCCGCAGATGGCATGGCTGGGACACCGGAATGACTTCATTCCCGAAAGCCGAGCCAATTCCTGAAACCCTGGATTGGGACACCTGGTTGGGCACAGCGCAACACCACGATTACAACAAAGATTTTATAAACGGACAATGGCGTTGCTGGTACGATTTCGGAATGGGAGCGTTGGGCGACTGGGGCGCTCATATCATCGATACTGTTCATGAATTTTTGGACCTGGGCTTGCCTTACGAGGTTGATCCGGTAAAAATTGAAGGACACAATCCGCTGTTTTACCCGCAGTCTACCACGCTCGATTTTAAATTCCCGAAACGAAAAGGAATGCCGGCGCTCACAATAAGCTGGTACGACGGGGTAAACAACCAACCCGAACTGCCCGATAATTACGGAAAATCGGAACTGGCAGAAGGAATTCCTGCAGCAAGTACCGGTCAAATTGAAACGCGAAAACTGAATCCGGGAAAAATCATTTACAGCAAAGATTTGGTTTTTAAAGGAGGTTCGCACGGAAGTACTTTATCGATACTGCCATCGAAAAAAGCGGAAAAAGTGATGCAGAATCTGCCGGAAGTACCCAAAAGTCCATCCAGTCATTTCGAAAACTTTGTACTGGCATGTAAAGGCGAAGAGAAAACACGCTCGCCATTTGAGGTTTCCGGGCCGCTGAGCCAGGTATTTGTTTTGGGAACACTGGCGCAACGCCTGAATACCACACTGAAATTTGATCGCGAGAGCAAACAGATCACAAACAGTTCGCTGGCAAACGATTTATTGCAAGGCCCGCCTCCACGTAAAGGTTGGGAAGAGTTCTATCGTTTGTAATCAATTTCATTTATCAGTATAGAAAGTAATATCATAAAAACGGGGAGGCATACTTGTAGGCCTCCCCGTTGAAATAATAAAAAATGCAGTTTAAAATTTTTATAACACTAATTTTGCTGGTGGCACTTTGTGCCTGCGCTAAAAGCGAAAACTTACCAAAAGATTCGGTCGAAACAACTTTTACTAATCCCGTTTGGAACGGTGCCGATCCGTGGCTGGTAAAACAGGGCGAGGACTATATTTACTGTTTTTCAAGAAACAACGGAATTGCTGTTTCCAGTTCTAAATTAATGACCAAAAGAGAACCGGCAAAAACCATTTGGGAAGCCCCATCAACAGGATGGAACAGCAACTGTGTATGGGCTCCGGAAATTCATTTTATCAATGGCCATTGGTATGTTTATTATGCCGCAGGCGTTTCAGGGCCACCTTTTATTCATCAGCGAGCAGGGGTTTTGCGCTCGGTAAACGATAATGTTTATAGTGAATATGAAGATATGGGGATGTTGAATACTGGAGACAATCCTGAGGATAGCTCAAAAAACATTTGGGCTATTGATATGACCGTGCTGGAACATAATGATAAATTGTATGCAATTTGGTCGGGATGGTTGGAACAAAGGGACACCGATGCCACACCGCAGCACCTTTTTATTCAGGAAATGGAGAATCCTTACACCCTGAAAGGAAAGCGTGTTTTGCTTTCGTCGCCCAAAGAAAGCTGGGAAACCGGTGGCCCGTTGAATTTAAACGAAGGGCCTCAGGTTTTAAAACATGATGATCAGATATTTATCATTTATTCCTGTCGCGAATCGTGGCTGAAAGAATACCGTCAGGGAATGTTACAGCTAAAAGATTCTGGCGCCGATCCGCTTGATCCTGAAAGCTGGGTTAAAACCGGTCCGGTATTCGAAGGAAATGATTCAGTTCACGGAGTGGGGCATGTTTCGTTTGTTAAGTCGCCTGATGGCACTGAAGACTGGATTATTTACCACTCGAAAAAAACAACAGAACCCGGGTGGGATCGCGATGTGCGGATGCAGCCTTTTACATGGAATGCCGACGGAACACCTGATTTTGGCGAAGCTGTTAAGGCTGGCAAACCGCTGCAGCGTCCATCGGGAGAAGTAGAAATAGAACAAAATTAGATAAACAAATAAAATGAAATCAAGAAACCTATTTATTGCACTTGTTTTGGCAACACTTGCTGTTGCCTGTAACCAAAAACCTGCAGAGCAATTGATCTGCGGAAGTCTTAAAGAAGCTGATTTTAAAGATACAATCGGTGGTAAAGAAACCGGTTTGTACGAGTTGAAAAACGGAGATATCACCATGGCTGTAACCAATTATGGTGGTCGTATTGTTAGTTTGCTTGTGCCCGGAAAAAACGGAGAAATGGCTGATGTGGTTCTCGGATTCCCGTCAATCGATGCTTACCTTAACGCCAAAGAAGTATTTCACGGAGCATTAATCGGTCGTGTTGGAAACCGTATTGCAAAAGGTAAATTCTTGTTGAATGATGTAGAGTATACCTTGCCAATTAATAACGATCCTAATCATTTACACGGTGGTCCTGAAGGATTTCACAATGTAATTTGGGATGTAAAAGCAGTAAACGACACCTCAATTGTTCTCAGCTATTTATCGAAAGACGGCGAAATGGGCTATCCCGGAAATCTGAATACAGAAGTAACTTATACGCTTACACCGCAGAATGAGGTTAAAATGGCCTACAAAGCCACAACCGATAAAAGTACACCGGTGAATTTAACCAATCATGCCTTTTTTAACCTGAAAGGTGAAGCCAACGGAACGATCAATGATCACCTGTTGACCATCAATGCCGATAAGTTTACGGCCGTAGATTCAACATTAATTCCATTTGGTGAGAACGTGCCTGTCGAAGGAACACCATTCGATTTCAGAAAAGCAAAAGCAATTGGTGCTGATTTGGCATTGCAAAGCGAAAACGAACAGTTCCAAAACGGTTTAGGCTACGACCATAATTTTGCACTGAATAAAACTGTTGATGGCGAAATGTCGTGGGCAGCAACCGTTGTTGAGCCGGCAAGCGGAAGAAAGATGGAGATATTTACGAAAGAGCCTGGCATTCAATTTTACGGCGGAAACTTTATGGATGGAGCAGATACCGGAAAATACGGAAAGACCTTTGATTTTCGTGAGTCGTTCGCTTTGGAAACACAACATTTTCCTGATTCACCAAATCAGCCTGCTTTCCCGTCAATTATTTTAAATCCGGGAGAAACTTATTCCACAGCCAGTATTTACCGCTTTAGTGTAGCGGATACTCAATAAGAATTTAGAAAATTAATCGATTCAAAAAGGGAATACTTTTACCTGCCCAAAGCCAAAAATCCATCAGGGAAGAATCCGGTTTCGGGCAGGTAATTATTGCCAATGGCCTGAATTTGATTATTTTCGTAATGTATACTAAAACTAACAACCTTTCAGTTGCAGTAGCCCGAAGAAAGAAGATCGTAAACCACGAAACCGGGTTCATTCAATGGAAGTTTGAATGGTGGAAATTTTTAACTTAAAACCACATACCTATCATGAAACAGAATCGTTTTCACAACTTTTCTCTTATTTTGTTATTCCTGCTAACGACATTTTTTACTGCTTGTCAGTCGGAGAAAGCGCAACTTAAAATCGAGAATCCTTTACCCGTTGAATTTGGAGATCCATACATTTTTAAAGCATCAGATGGAATCTACTATATGATTGGAACGGGCGGAGTAAAAGACGGTTTTAAAATGTATTCTTCTGCCGATTTAAAATCGTGGAAAGATGAAGGCCGTATATACCAGGGAAATACTTCCGACTCGTGGAATATTGCCAATTTTTGGGCTCCTGAGTTGTACGAAAAAGACGGCAAATTTTACCTGCTGTTTAGTGCCGACTGGCGCGAAAATCCTACCAACGAATTAGAAAATTTCCGAATTGGTGTGGCGGTGGCCGATAATCCAACCGGACCATATACCGATTTATTTGATCGTCCGATATTTGATCCGGGCTACCCGGTAATCGATGGTAATCTTTGGTTCGAAAACGATAAAGTTTACCTGTATTATTCGCGTTGTTGCTATAAAAATCCTGTTGAAAGCGAAGTGGCCGACTGGGCACGCGAAAAAGGAATGTTTGACGAGATTGAGGAAAGCTGGGTTTACGGCGTTGAACTGAATCCCGATTTTTCGGGAATTATTGGCGAACCAAAACTATTGTTGCGTCCGCCGTTAAAAATGGACGATCAGCAAGCCGAATGGGAAAGCCGTTCGGTAACATCGGGCGAGGTAAACCGCCGTTGGACCGAAGGATCGTACTTGTTTAAAAATGAAGATACCTACTATATTATGTATTCGGCCAACTATTTTGGCGGTAAAAATTACGCAGTGGGTTATGCCACTTCCGATTCGCCACTGGGGCCTTTCCAAAAAGCCGATAACAACCCGGTTTTGCAAAAAAATGTTGAGCAGGGTGGTATTGTAACCGGAACCGGACACAACTCGGTAACGGTAGCGCCTGATGGAAAAACAATGCTTTGTGTTTACCACGGAAGAACATCGGAAACTGGCGACGAACGGGTTGTTTTTATCGATCCGATGGAAATTACTGCCGATGGAAAATTAGTTGTTCACGGACCAACAACAAAATAGAAATAATTGATGAAGAGCTTTTGGAAAATAACAGTTCTTTCACTGATCGTTGTATTTTCAGCCTGTAAGGAAACTGCTCTCAAATATAGTGCGCAGCCGGTGCCTTTTAACCAGGTTAAAATCACCGATCAGTTTTGGAGTTCTCGTTTGCAGGCGCATGCTCATGCGACACTCGAAACTTGTATCGCGCAAACTCAGGATTCAACCGAACGCATCAATAATTTTATAAAGGCTGCCGGATTAATGCAGGGCGGACACGAGGGGATTTATTTCGACGATTCTGATGTTTATAAAGCGATGGAAGGTATAGCTTATTCGCTGATTAATAATCCAAATCCGGAGAACGAAGCTTTGCTCGACAGATGGATTGGATATATTGCCAAAGCACAGCAAGGTGATGGGTATTTGAATACATTTTATACACTGAACCATCAGGAGGACAGTTGGACGGATATGGAAAAGCACGAGATGTATTGCGGCGGTCACATGATTGAAGCAGCAGTTGCTCACCATAAAGCAACCGGAAAAAACAGTTTTCTTGATGTAGCTGTAAAATTTGCCGATCATCTGGCAACTGAATTTGGCCCCGGGAAAAAACACTGGGTGGCCGGGCACGAGGAAATAGAGCTGGCATTGGTTAAACTTTATCACGAAACCGGAGATAAAAAATACCTCGATCTTTCGTACTGGTTACTCGAAGAAAGAGGGCATGGTCACGGTAAGGGTGAAATTTGGAATAAGGAACACTGGGGGCCGGCTTATTGCCAGGACGATGTGCCGGTTGCTGAAATTTCGGATATAAAAGGACACGCTGTGCGTGCCATGTACCTGTTTTCAGGAATGGCCGATGTGGCAGCTGAAAAAGATTTACCGGAATACACTGCCGCACTCGAACGTGTTTGGGAAGATGTGGTTGAACGAAATATGTACATTACGGGTGGAATTGGCAGCTCAGGCGATAACGAAGGATTTTCAAACGATTATGATCTTCCGAACAAAGAAGCTTACTGCGAAACCTGCGCGTCAATCGGAATGGTTATGTGGAACAACCGCATGAACCTGTTTTCGAAGGACGCCAAATACATCGATGTAATGGAACGATCGATGTATAATGGTGTATTGGCCGGCATTTCGCTTGAAGGAGATCGTTTCTTTTACGTGAATCCGTTAGAATCGGAAGGTCATCATCATCGCCAGCAGTGGTTTGGCTGCGCCTGTTGCCCAAGCAATGTGTCAAGGTTTTTACCTTCCGTTGGTGGGTATATATATGCCGTTTCCGGGGCAAAGGGAGTATTTGTGAATTTGTATGTGGGCAGCACGGCAACCATGGATGTTAAGCATACAAAACTGGAGCTTATGCAAAACACCAATTATCCCTGGAATGGTAAGATCGAATTGGAAATTCAGCCTGAAATGGAAACTAAATTTCCTGTAAATCTTCGGATTCCGGGCTGGTGTAAAAGTTTTTCCCTTTCAGTAAATGGCCAAAAGCAAAATGCCGCCAAACAAGAGAACGGTTATGTTGCTTTGGAAAGAAGTTGGAAAAAGGGAGATAAAGTAGAACTGAATCTCGACATGCCGGTTGAAGTTGTAGCTGCCGATCCGCGGGTAACAGCAAATGTTGGAAAACGTGCCATTCAGCGTGGCCCTTTGGTTTATTGTGTGGAAGAAAACGATCAGGCCAATAAAAACTGGAACGATCTTCAATTGACGGATGCCAGTACTTTTCAAACCGCTTATGCTTCAGGTATTTTGGATGGTATGGTTGAAATTCAGGGAAGAACCGGTGAAGAGAATTTTACGCTGATCCCGTATTTTGCCTGGGACAACCGCGAAGCAGGAAGAATGAAAGTTTGGCTCGATTACAATGAATAGTTTAGAATAAACACTGATGATAAAACATATTTTAATTTTGGCAGTTGCTGCCGTATTATTTTCCTGTGCCTCGCTGCAAAAAGAAAAGGAGCAGGTATATTATAAAAATCCGGTGATTAAGGGAGATTTGCCCGATCCGTCGGTTATTAGGGTAGGAGACAAGTATTATGCCGTTGGCACCACCAACGATTTTGCTCCGGTATATCCCTTGTTCGAATCAACCGATTTAATCAACTGGACAAGTATCGGAGCCGTTTTTAATGAGCCGCCCGCATGGGCGTCGGAAGATTTCTGGGCACCCGAACTTTACTATCACAACGGTACATTTTTCGTGTATTACACCACCAAACGAAAGGATACCGGAATTGCCTGTATCGGTGTGGCAACTACAACAGATATTCACGAAGGGTTTACCGATCAGGGGATTATAATTGAATGGGGCGACGAAGCCATTGATGCTTTTATTTTTAAAGATGACGATGGAAAATTATACATTACCTGGAAAGCATACGGACTGACACCCGACCGCGAGATTCAGATTTTAGCTTCGGAACTAAGTGATGACGGTTTGAGTTTAGTCGGTGAACATTTTTCCCTCACCGATCAATCAAAAGGTTGGCAAGGCTCGGGACATGAAGGACAATGTTTGATAAAACGAAACGGGTATTATTATATGCTTAATTCGGCCGGAGGTTGTTGCGATAACCGTTGCGATTATCATGTACTGGTAGCTCGTTCCAAAAATCTGAAAGAAGGTTGGGAACAACTGTCGGAACCTATTTTGCAGGGCGGAGAAACCTGGCGATGTACCGGTCACGGAACTTTGGTCGAAACACCCGACGGAAGATATTTTTATATGTATCATTCGTACAATGCCACCGATTTTGAATTTATTGGAAGGCAGGTAATGCTGGATGAAATGTTATGGAATGAGGAAACAGGTTGGCCTTATTTTAAAGGTGGTATGCCATCTGAAATGGCTCTGGTTCCGTTTGAGAACACCATTCAAAAAGTGGATTCTGTTTTTACGGATGATTTTTCAACCGATAAAAATTTATCCGGCTTTGCGTGGGATGTAAAAGGGGTGAAATTCGATTCGAAAATTGATGCCGGCGAGTTGGTAATCAGCACTCAGGAAAGCGGACCAGCATTTTTGGGATTACGTCCTGAAACCGGAAATTACAGTTTAACGTCAGAAGTTATTCCCACAGAAGAGCTCAGCGGAATAGGCATCTACAGCAATCAGGGCCATGTATTGAGTCTGGCCGTGGAAAACTCGAAATTGGTGCTTTATCAAATAAACAAGGGCGAAGAGCAGATTCTTGCCGAGGAGAAACTGAATAATCCTGCATCAGTGTTCCTAAAATACGAAGCTGTATCGGGGCGTTATTTTCAGTTTTTCTGGTCGGAAAATGGCGAAGACTGGATTCCTGTTGCGGTTAACAATGAACAACAAGTTGACGGAACATTTTTGACACAGTGGGGATTTGCTCCACGAGTTGGCTTTGTCAGCCGTGGAAAGGACAAAAGCTCTTTCCGATTTTCAGCATTAGAAATTAAATACAACTATTAATAATTGATATGATGACAATTCGTAAAATTTCAAGTTTATTACTTATTTCCTGTTTTTTAGTATTGTTTCTGAACAGTACAGCTCAAAAAAGAACAGGCAACAATCATAACCCGGTTTTTGAAGGCTGGTATGCCGATCCCGAAGGAATTGTGTTCGGCGATGAATACTGGATTTACCCAACCTATTCGGCACCCTACAACGATCAGGTTTTTATGGATGCTTTCTCGTCAAAAGACCTGGTGACCTGGGAAAAGCATGAGCGAATTATCGATACTACAGAAGTACAATGGGCGTGGCGTGCCATGTGGGCACCGGCCATTATTGAAAAAGACGGAAAGTATTTCCTGTTTTTTGCTGCCAACGATATTCAGAGCGATGAGGAAGAAGGTGGAATTGGAATTGGTGTTGCCGATACTCCGGGAGGACCATTTAAAGATTACCTGGGCAAACCGTTAATCGATAAATTTTATAACGGCGCTCAGCCTATCGATCAGTTTGTTTTTCACGATAAAGACGGCCAGTATTACATGTTTTATGGTGGCTGGCGGCATTGTAACATTGCTAAGCTAAAGGACGATTTTACCGGTTTTGTTCCTTTTGAAGATGGTGAAACTTTCAAAGAAGTTACGCCCGAAGGTTATGTGGAAGGTCCGTTTATGTTTATCCGTAAGGGGAAATATTATTTTATGTGGAGCGAAGGTGGCTGGACCGGGCCGGATTACAGTGTAGCTTACGCTATCGCCGACTCGCCATTTGGGCCTTTTGAACGTGTTGGAAAGATTCTGAAACAGGATCCGGATGTTGCTACAGGCGCCGGACACCACTCGGTAATTCATGTGCCGAATACCGACGAATATTACATCGTTTACCATCGCCGACCACTGGGTGAAACCGATGGGAATCATCGTGAAACCTGTATCGACAGAATGTACTTTGATGACGAGGGATTTATCAAACCGGTAAAAATTACCTTCGAAGGAGTGCAGGCCCGGCCAATAAAATAGAATCTGAAAAATCATAACTTAAACCAATGAGAAAATGACCCGTTCTTTGTCTTGGCCTGATTCTGATTAAGAGTAAAAAAGGATTTGACCATGTATTGTAGAATTAATAATTAAACTACTATTACTATGAAATACAAAATTCCGTTTACTGTAATTATTCTCTTGAATACCCTGGCTCTTCTGGCACAGCCTGAGATGTATTATGGAGACACTTCCCGTGCGGGAAAACCCTTTTCGAAAGATCCACATGTGATCCGTTTCGATGGAAGGTATTTAATGTACACAAGTGCTCCGCCTTCAGAAGGCGGAGATGATGGGATGCAGGGCTGGGAAATAGGAATTGCTGAAAGTACAGACCTTGTTAACTGGGAAAAAATTGCCAGTGTGCCACCATCAGGAGAATTGGAGGCAAAAGGAATATGCGCACCATGTGCACTGGTAGTAAACGATACCGTTCATATTTTCTACCAAACTTACGGCAACTGGAGAAATGATGCAATTTGTCATGCCTGGTCTACCGACGGTATTTATTTTACACGAAATACAACAAATCCCATTTTCCATCCAACGGGAGAATGGACCAGTGGCCGTGCCATTGATGCTGAAGTTTATTCATTCAATAATCAATATTATCTCTATTTCGCCACGCGCGATCCCGATATGCAAGTACAGATGATGGGTGTGGCAGTTTCTCCGCTTAATGGTGGTTTCAAACGTGAAAGCTGGACCCAGAAGTGCGACAAACCAATACTGGCTCCGGAATTTCCGTGGGAAGGAATGTGTACAGAAGGTGCATCTGTAATTCAGAAAGGCGAATGGTTGTATATGTTTTATGCCGGAGCATACAACAACAAACCTCAGCAGGTTGGAGTTGCAAAAAGCCGTGACGGGCTGAATTGGGAAAAATTATCGAATAAACCTTTCCTGACCAATGGTGATCCGGGAACCTGGAATTCAAGTGAGTCGGGGCATCCGCATATTTTTGAAGATTCTGATGGCCGGACTTATCTGTTCTTTCAGGGAAATAATGACAAGGGAAATACCTGGTTTATATCAAAAACGGAGGTCGGCTGGAATGAAAGCGGACCCTATTTAAAATAAATTTTTAAACCAACTAATATTTTAAAATGAAACAAAGATTTATTGTTCTGATTTTTGCGCTTAGCGCATTAACGAGTGTTGCCCAATGGAAGCCGGCGGGCGACAAAATTAAAACCCCATGGGCCGAAAAAATTGATGTAAATAATGTGTTGCCGGAATATCCGCGACCCATTATGGAGCGAGCCGACTGGCAAAACCTGAATGGTTTATGGAATTATGCCATTACAGACGCCGGACAAATGCAACCCGCAAATTTTGATGGCGAGATTTTGGTTCCTTTTGCTGTTGAATCAAGTCTTTCTGGTGTTCAGAAAACTGTTGGCGAAAACAAGGAACTGTGGTATCAACGTACTTTTGAAGTGCCTTCTGCGTGGAAAGGTAAAAAGATACTGCTGCATTTTGGAGCTGTAGACTGGAAAGCAGATGTTTGGGTAAACGACATTAAAGTAGGTTCACACAAGGGTGGTTACGATGCTTTTACGTTCGATGTAACTCCATTTCTCAACAAGTCGGGAGAACAGAACCTGGTGGTAAAAGTATGGGATCCGTCAGACAAAGGTTATCAACCACGAGGGAAACAAGTGAGCCGACCTGAAGGAATCTGGTACACTCCGGTTACCGGAATCTGGCAAACGGTTTGGTTAGAACCGGTAAACGAAAAACACATCACCGATGTTGTAGCTATTCCGAATATCGACAACGGAAGCTTAAAAGTAGATGTGTCGACCGGTGGAACTGTTTATGGCGATTTTTATGAAGTAATATTAAAAGATGGAGACAAGGTTGTTTCAAGCCTGAAAACAGTTGTTGGCGAGCCGGTAGAATTAAGCGTTGCTGATGCAAAACTGTGGAGCCCTGAATCGCCATTTCTGTACGATCTGGAAGTAAAACTCATTAGCAATGGTAAAACCGTTGACGCTGTTGACAGCTACACCGCCATGCGAAAAGTTTCGACAAAGCGCGATAAAAACGGGATTGTACGTCTACAACTAAATAACAAAGATTATTTCCAGTTTGGCCCGCTCGATCAGGGCTGGTGGCCCGATGGTTTGTACACTGCTCCAACTGATGAAGCATTGAAATACGACATCGAAAAAACCAAAGATTTTGGCTTCAACATGATTCGTAAACACGTAAAAGTTGAGCCTGCACGCTGGTACACACATTGCGATGAAATGGGAATTTTGGTTTGGCAGGATATGCCTAACGGCGATCATTCTCCACGCTGGCAAAATCGCAAATATTTTGATGGTGCTGAATTGGTGAGATCAGCAGAATCGGAAGCCAATTTCCGCCACGAGTGGAAAGAAATCATGAACGAGCGCATGTCAAATCCGTCGATTGTATGCTGGGTACCGTTTAACGAAGCCTGGGGGCAGTTTAAAACCGAAGAGATTGTGGAGTGGACAAAAGCACACGATCCAAGCCGCGTGGTAAACCCGGCAAGTGGTGGTAACCACTATCAGGTTGGCGATATACTCGACTTGCATAATTATCCCGGACCCGACATGTATTTAGTAGATGGTAACCGCGCTAATGTTTTAGGCGAATACGGAGGAATTGGCCTGGCATTGGAAGACCACCTTTGGGCAACCGACAAAAACTGGGGCTATGTTCAGTTTAAAAACTCGAAAGAAGTTACTGATAAGTATATCGAGTATGCTGAGCATCTTATAGAACTAATAAAAACAGGTTTTACCGCAGCAGTTTATACACAAACAACCGATGTTGAAGGTGAAATAAACGGTTTGATGACTTATGACAGAAAGGTGATTAAACTGGATGAAGCCCGTTTGCATGAGATAAATCAGAAAGTTATCGATGCTTTAAACGAAAAATAGAATTGGGACAAATTCAGTTTGCGAATAGTCTTTTATTTGTTTTGGAGTTTAACGTTGCAAAAACGTTAAACTCCTTTTTTTTCTGAAAGTCCCCATCATTTATGTGTATTGCCGTTTGAGTTTCGTCCGGAAGAACCATCTGGCTTCGATCTGCTTTCTTCACCGGACGATTTCCCTTTGGTCATTTCATCCCGGCGCTACGCACCGGGTTATTCACATTAGACGCTTCCAGCGTCATAAAAACTTGCAATTGCGACATTGCAGCTCAGTAAACTCGTCTTATCTTTGTAATTCAGTTCAACATCACGAAGGAATAAAATGTGACTAACCTCGGTGAAACCCAGGGTTGATGTGCGGTAATTTAAAGGCGCAATCAGTAAGCTGTTCAACGCACAATCGCTGTATGCGCCTTGTAATCTGACTTTTTTTATGAAATGCTGTTAACAGACTTAACTTTCATTCCTGTTGGTGATTTCCGGGTATCATGAATGTTTTGTTTTACAGACAATTTGATACTATGAAATGTCTATTCAAAAACCGGTAGTGAATTTTCAGATGATGGAGACTGCCCGGTGATTTCCGGCCAGCCATTAACCCAATGAACCTGATCCATTACTAATACACGACCTCTGTTAGGATTTTGTCGTAGGTATGAATGGTAGAAAATCCAGTCGCTTCCTTTGTCGTCGGTAACAATCTCGGAGTTGTGCCCGGTTCCCACAAACTTATCGTTTCCTTTTATAAGAACTTCATAATGGTTTTCCAGCATCGGCTCTCCATTTTTGTTTACATACGGGCCAAACAGATTTTCCGAACGCCCTACAACGGTTCTGTAGCTGCTGTTGGCACCTTCGCAGCATGAGCCGACAGATGCAAAGAGGTAATAATAGTTTCCTCTTTTATGGATGTAGCTTGCCTCAAAAGCCGTTCCCGCCACTTGTCTTGTTGTCGCGGGTTTTATACTCAGTCCGTCATCGTTAAGTTCCTGGCTATAAATTCCAAAGAAACTTCCCCAGAACAAGTATTTTTTTCCATCTTCTTCTATGTAAAAAGGATCGATAGAGTTGTGCACTCCTATCTCGTTGCTTCGAAACAGTTTCCCATGATCCGTAAAAGGCCCTTCTGGTTTTGTGGCTGTTGCAACCCCTATTCCGCAAGTAGATCCACCTCCCCAAACCGACAGAGAATAATACAAAACATACTTCCCGTTAATGTAATTAATGTCCGGAGCCCAGATTCCACCGTTGGGTTCCCAGTTAGGCCGGGTTTCGTTGGTGAAGGCAGTTCCCAGAAGCTTCCAGTCGGTTAAATTGTCCGACCGGAGTATGGGGGTGTTGTGAACATCTTCGGTTGCATACAGATAAAAATAGCCGTCGGCAGCCTTTATAATGGTGGGATCGGGTAGACTTGTCGGTACAACCGGATTATTATAGGTTGTGTTTTTATTCTCATCTGAGGGTTCATCATCTATATTCAAATCGTTTCCGTTTGAACACGCTGTTAGAAAAAGGAATATCATGGGGATTGCAAAAAGGTAGGATCTCATAATTTTTAATTTAGTTGTTTAGCAGAAACCTTTCGTTTCAGCATTATTTAATGCCGAATAAAAGAGAATCAGAAATGTTTGTAAAGTTTATTTTATGAATTTTCTTACAATCCTATTGTCTGTTTTGGTAACAAAGGAGATGAGATACAAGCCAGAAGGTAAGTCGCCTATATCTATTGTAAGAAGATCGTCGTATTTTTTGTTGTTGCTGTAAATCGTCTGACCTTTTACATCAATAATTGTAGTTCTTATGATCTCTTGATTGTTTGGTTTGATTTTAATGAAAGATGTTGCCGGATTCGGGAACACCAGAATATCATCTTCAGCCTCTTCGATTAAATCAGAAATGGCTGTAAGCGGGTTTTTATCGTGTAAAAACAGTTGAGAGTTTGGAACTACTTCTCTTTGCTGCCGGGAACTTTCCCATTCGAGTACAACGTTTGCTCCACCAATATCATCGAAAAACTCTACCTTAATATCGTAGCGCTGACCAGCACTAAGAGTTATCTTACCGGAGTATGTAACATCGTAGTCATTTAGCCACTTGTCAATAATTAATTCGTTGTTTATCCAAACCCTACGTCCATTATCCGATGTAATGTAAAAAGTATATTCACCTGAATATAATGGTTCTATTTTTCCGGTCCATCTTACTGAAAAATAATCGGCAGGAACTTCTGCAGCAGGATATAGTTCTTCCCAATTAAAGTTGACATTCGGGTCAACTCGTTCGAGAAGCATTGTTTCAAAATTCATCCCGTTAAAGTATTGGCCAATCAATCCGTTTGTGTCAGAAACAGGTGATTCTGCTTCAATAAATTTGAAATTATTAATGTTGCAAATGTATCCCGTTCCTTTATATACCAGGTAAATATTTTGCAGGCCTTTCACATTCTCAACAGGACAAGTAATTGTTGTATAATCTGACCAACTACCAGTATTATCAGTTGTGGCAGTTCCTATCAACTCTCCGTTTGGCGCGCCTAACCTTATTTCAATACTATTTCCTGCAGCAAGGCTGGAGATTCTGAACTCAGCAGATATTGCTCCGGTGGTTCCGAAATCGACATTGTAATAAGCTGTATGATATTCGTTCTGAATTCCTCCTAAGCTGGAAGTCTCATCATCAGGTGTAGATTGAACAGCCATAACACCTTTCAGGTAATCAAAATCCTCCGACTCTATTTTTGAATAGGCATCTTTAACCGTTGAAGCTTTAACCGGGCAGTTTATCATTAATGATACAGCTGTAGAAGCATTAAAACCCCGATATTCCAGCGTTTCTTCGGCTCTTTTACTCCATATTGTAGAGATAATATTTTCAGAGTTTCGGTTGTTATAAGCCACCTTAGCATTTAGTTGTAGCCACGGAATAAAATTTGGACGATTACAGTCAACCACATATTTACGCGCATAACGCATTAAAATTCCTTTAAATCCATCTAAGTCGGGGCCTTCTTCGTACCAGATCACGCTTGAATGAAACATGTTTTCTTTTGTATACCTGGCTATCCGATCGGCAAATTTTAAGTAAGTTGGGTCTTTTGTATAATTGTAAAGCATAACCGATGCTCCAAGGTAAGTTCCTTGATTATAAGTAGAACTCCAGTAATTTGTTGCACCGTCGCCATTGGAATTATAGCTGTCGTACACTTCCCCTGTTTCGGGTACAAATAAGTTGTTTTTCGACCAATTATATAATTTAACCGCCTTTGTATAATAATCATTGTTGTTTGTTGCTTTGGCTAAATAGCAGCAGGCAACCATCGCCGGACCATTTATACACGAATTGGTTCCGGGTACGCCCATTTTCCATGTCAGCCAGCTACCGTTGGCATGAATGGCACGATCATACATTTTATCGAACTGGTCTTTTGCTTTGTTTATGTAGGTTTGGTTATTTAAAATTATTCCTGCCCGCACGCAAGCTAAAACCATCCAGGTAATGTCGTCGTTAAAGTCATTCCACATCCAGTCGTGGCCATATTTTGTAAGAACCTGATTATACATCTCGCTAAACATGTTCGCATATTTTAGGTTTCCAGTCACTTCATAGGCATCAACAACTATCTCCATCATTTCAGCCACTCCCCAAAAACCTTCATTGGGAATTATTTCATCCCCTGTCCGCGAATCGTAATATTTTTCTTTCCACGCAGCAAAAATCTTGTCTGCAATTTCAAGTGTTGGCGCTGCCTGGCTATTTTCCTGTAGCTCAAAAAGCCAACTTTCTCCATCTCCTCCGGCTGATTCCTTTAATTCAACATTTGAACCATCGATGGTTTCTGTTCCTGCAACAGACAGCGCAAAATTTGAGTCCGATGCGCATTTTATCGAAAAAGTGCCATCTGTATTTTCATCAATCTGCCACCAAACTGTAGCATTGTTTGTATTTGCATATTGATCTACGTTTAGCTGGTTCTCCGGGGTAGTTCCTTCCATGTGAAGTAATTTACCACTTGCTACGTTGGTAAGGGTGAATTGATTGTCGCTTACAGCAGTTAACCGCCATCTCTGTGCATCAGAATCTGTATCTGTCCAAATACAAACATTGGCGTTATCGGCCATTTCGGAATTAAGCACATCAAGTACTTTTCCCGATGCCTTTGAAGTAATTTTATATGTACTACCGGAACTAATTGTGGTGGATGAGGTGTTCTCGCTACTGTTTGCTGCATCCGGGTTGGCGGTTTGCAGATGATAATCATGTGTGTTATCTGCTGCAACGGTAATTACAGGAGAATTGTGAGCCATACCTTTTACTTCGATAGAAAATATGGACAGCCAAAAAAGAATTGCTATTGAAAATAGTAATTGCTGAGGTTTCATGAAATCTTAGGTTATAGGTTTGTTAGGTATAATTAAATCGAAAGAAGTACTTAAAGTACTTCCTTCGATATTTAACTTATATGAATGTTTCTTGCTCACTTGAAGCAAGGGAGAAGAATAGATTTTATCTACCGTTTCTCGAGCGTAATTGTTTCGTTCAGTGCATCGATTGTTACAATGGCGGGGCCGGCTTGTTCTTCTGTAACCCACCATTTTAGGTCGTCGCCATAACCGGCAGGCGTCGCCTGAATACGATTATCGTCCCATATATTTGCGTTGGCAACTATAGGGCGAAGGAAAGGACATCCCCAACCTGCACTTTGATCGTTGTACGGCAGTTTGAAATCATTGTTGGCCTGCATAGTACACTCAAGAGTGAAAATGCTTGGATTTCTTGGATCCCAGCTAAACTCGGTTGAAGATGGCATATTCCATGCAACACCAATTCCGGTACCTACGGCCCAAACATGACTAAATCCTTTATAACCAAAAATGATTTCGTTATCCGCTTTGTTTAAAATAATGGAGTACAAACCAGACTTGGTTACGGTAAATTCCATATCAGAACTACTGTTCGTTGAATTCTGCACTAACTCGGTAGAACTTGCTCCCATACTCCATGAGCCTTTATCCTCAACCAAAGAATTTACGAATTTAAAGGTTCCAATCTGTAGATTTCCTTCCCACTGATATTTATTACCGATATCTTTGCCTTCGATAATTTCAGTTAGCTTAATGCCATGACTGATTTCCGATCCTTTTGGGTTAGCAGAACCAACCAGATACAGATTTACCGGAGCGATCTCGAAAGTAGTTACCAACACCTTAGTGGTTGAGATTTCAGGTTTAACAAAATAATCTCCTTCTGATGAGGCAATTATTTCGGCTTCAATCTCGGTGCTGCTTCCGTAGTTTACTCCAAGCCCGTAAAGCATTGCATTTAAATCGAAATGCGAAATGCTGTATTCCGAAACGCCTGCATCTAATTCAATTTTATCGATGGCGTTGGTAAGCCCGGGCAGTCCCAGCTTAAAGTAGTAGGTTATAGTACCATTGTTTGCGCGTTCCTGTGCCGGATCCCAGCTGAATGTAATGGCGGGTTCATTCATTAAATCCTGTGATAGGGTAATCTCCTCAACGCTGG
>NZ_JBFHGM010000029.1:0-30824 GCF_041583095.1 Draconibacterium sp. | reverse complement strand
TTAAATCCTGCCTTTTTCAGAAAATCCATTTCCCAAACGATAGCCTCATCCGATGGAGGAAGCAGAAAACTTTCAGGCCACCATCCCTGATCAAGCGGTCCGTAATGGAAGATTTCTTTGCCGTTTAAAGTGAATCGCCAGTTTCCTTCTGCATCGCAGGCTTTTCCCACTGTTCTGAACCCGGCGTAAGAAGTTACAACATCAAGTACTTTTCCGTCTTCGTCGAGCAATTCAATTTTCAGATCGTAAAGTTTTGGAGACGAAGGAGACCAAAGTTTAGCATTTTTTACGCTTAACAATACATCGGTACACAGTCCCTTTTTCTGTGCCACAAGCTCTTCGTTATCAAAAACGCTAACCTGTAACTGGGCTTTTTGCTGTAAACCGCCAATTGTTGCTTCTGCTTTTAATTCGCCATACATATCGGCCAATAGTTTTACCGACTTAATATAGGTTTCAGGAACCGATTCAATCCAAACAGGTGCCCAAATTCCGGACGACGGCGTGTACCAGATACCACCGTTATCGCGCTTTTGTTTTCCGCGTAACTGGTATAAGTCAAAATCATCGGTTCCGTCAATCACACGCAGTTTTACTTCGTTTTCGCCCGGTTTCACCAAATCAGTTACATCAAACGAAAAAGGCAGGTTACCGCCAACATGCGAACCGGCCAGCTCACCGTTAACCCAAACCATACATTTGTAATCAACACCTTCGAAATTTAACAACTGGCGTTCGTTTGCTTTTGGAGCCAGTTCAAAAGAGTGTTTGTACCAAATTACTTCGTTTGATTCAATTCGTCTTCCAACACCTGAAAGTGGTGTTTCCAAGGCAAAAGGAACCAGTATATTTTGTTCCCAGGCTTCAGGTTTTGTTGCGTTTTTTGATGTTACAGCATATTCCCAAAGACCGTTCAGGCTTTTCCATTCAGGACGCACCATTTGAGGACGTGGGTATTCTTTCCAAACATTGTCGGGAGTTACTTTTTCAGCCCAGCGGGTTTTAATTCTATCGCCTACCGGCTGCCAATCCTGGGCATAAAGTCCAAAGCTGATTAACAGAACAATGGCTGTTAAATTAAATTTAATCTTCTTCATCTTTTAAATTGTTTATGCAAAATTATTCTTGTTTTAAATTTCTATCTGGATATTGAATTATAGAACTGGTAAAATCATTTAATAAATCAGAAATTTCAAGTTCAATAAATTTTCAATTAAAAACTGCCAATTCAATCATTTAGCGCTTTAAAATGGTTGCCTTTTCTTGCATTTTGCAGCTCTTCGTAAGTGTCGAGTCTGGCACCCGGATCGCCCTGCTCTTTCAGCCATTTGTCGAGTTCCTTCGAAAGCTTTTTCTGAATTTCACTTACCTCTTTCTGATTGCACAGGTTCTTCATCTCGTTCGGATCGTCAGTCAAATTATAAAGCTCTTCAGCCGGACGTTTCTGGTAACGGGTTACCAAATCCAAAATTTCAGGATCATCCGAGGCATCGAAAACCCACGATGGCCAGTATTTATTTAGTGGCATACGCGCCATCAGATGCCGCTCGATGTAAAGGTTTTCAGGGCTAAGATTACGTATGTAGTGATACTTACCATCGGTAACCGAACGAATTGGATATGCCGGACCTTCGGGCACATTGTTATGCATGAAGTAGGCATATTCGCGGTGCGTATCTTTTTCTCCGAGCAGAACGGGTAAAAAGCTGCTCCCGGCAAATTCGGCTTTGGTATTACTTCCAAGCGCATCAAGTAAAGTTGGTAATACATCGTTGTACTGAATAAGCGCATCTGTGCGAACACCACTTTCTACTTTTCCGGGCCAGCGCACCACAAATCCGGTGTGCACACCATTGTTCCAGTTGGTCCATTTACAAAATGGCAATTGCGCACCTTGCTCCGATGTAAAAATCACGATAGTATTTTCGGCAATATCCAGCTCTTCAAGCAGTGCTAACGTTTCTCCTACTTGTTGGTCAAGCACCTCAACTTCGGCCAGGTATTTGGCGAATTCGGTGCGTGTTTCTTTGTTATCAGCCAAGTATGGTGGAAGATCAAATTCTTCGGGCTTAAAATGCGATGAATCGCCAACCGTCCAAGGGATATGTGGTACCACCAAAGCAGTCACCATACAGAAAGGCTGCTCATTATCGCGAGCCATAAATTCTCTCATGCCGGCGGCATCGTATTTTGCAGTTGTCGAAACACAATTGTCTTCAACTCCTTTAACTATTTCAAAAGGATATACACTGCGTGGGTCGGCATGTACTTTACCGGTAATGCCTACACGGTAATTCAACTCACCCAAATACTGAACAATACTTTGTGTGCCGGTGCGCGCAATGGCATGATTCCAGCAAACGCCGCTGCTAACCGGTTGCAAGCCGGTGTACAATTCTGCACGGCAAGGCACACACATCGACATGGTGACAAAAGCATTATTAAAGGTCATTCCCTGTGAAGCCAGTTGATCGATATGCGGTGTTTTTACATTTTGTCCTCCGTAAAGCGACAGATCACTGTGCGTACAATCATCGGCCATGATGATTAGAATATTAGGTTTTTGTTTCGCATTTGCATGCAACACGTTAACAAAAAGAAATGCGAAAACTAAAATGATGATGTTCTTATACATACTTGTTTAGATTATAAATTATACAGTTTTCAAAACTACATTTACCGAATGGCTCTTGTTAGCAAATATCTTCATGACCTTGGGACTTTCGTTCAGAACTCAGTATTTGTTACCAGAATTTCCCATACACTCTTTCCCTTTGAATAGCATTAGAAATCTCCGTTATTATAATGCTTTAAAGAAGTTTACCCCTAAGTTACTTTACGATAAAATACGGTTCCTTCATTAATCGCTCTTTAATTTTAGAATTATTTCTACCCGGATCCTTGCCGGCATCGTAATCTGTATTTAATGTGGGTAATTGAATATCGTGCGTTTCAAAATAACTGTCAATATCCCGATTCAACTCCTCGAGAATTTTCTGATTCAAATTAGCAATATTGTTCAACTCCTGTGGATCCTTATCCATATCAAACAAGTATTCAGAATTGTCTTCGTAGTACTTGATCAGTTTATAATTGTCTTTTATAACCGCCACTACCGGATGGGTACCTTTTTGATGCTGTATCCTGAAAGTAAAACACCTGAGCAGAATCAATTGCTTCATAGAGTATGAATCATTTATTGACGGATATACCCGGTTTGCAGGAACTGAAAGCATATCCCTTTTTCAAGGGATATGCTTTAACTAAACTATACTATGCGCGTGTACTAATAACCCGGATTTTGTTCGCACATCGGATTGGCATCAATTTCAACCTGAGGAATTGGCATACGCACATGAAAGTCCTGTGCATTTGTAATTCCTCTTTCACGAGCGGAACTGACAAACTTTCCGTGGCGAATTAAATCCTGACGTCTTTTCCTTTCGCTATAAAACTCCCAACCGCGTTCATTCAGAATATGATCTCTGAGTTCTTCTTTTGAAGCAAAATCAGCAACAGATATATCTCCCAGATTTGCACGATTTCTCACCATATTTATCAGATCAATCGATTCCTGGTTCGGACCATTTAATTCATTTAGAGCTTCTGCCCTTGCTAACAAAATATCAGCATATCTTATTTGAGGAATATCGTTACCATGGTCATTTCCCTGGGCATTTACATCGGGCCACCATTTAAATGATCGGGTATTATTTGCATTCAGTAAAGAAACTGTTTCTCCCTTTTTATTGATGAATTCAGATATAATCAGATCTTTTCTTTGATCACCTTCTTCAAAAGAATTATAGAAAGAATCGTATAAGCGATACTGAGCAGCCCAATTTCGCATGTTCGATGTCCAGGTAAAACCGCTTTTTGGTTCTATTGAAAAATTAATCGGAAATGCTCCGTTAATGTAATTATTACCTAGTCCCTCAACCACTGCCTGATGAACCCAGATGTATTCTTTATTACGTTCGTTTTCCACTTTAAACAATTCCCTGTAATCGGGGTAAAGTTCATAATAATTCATGTTGATCAGATCAGAAGCAGCATCGGCACATTTTTGCCACTGCTTTGAGGCCAGATAAAACTTACACAAGAATGCAGTTGCAGCTCCTTTATGTGCACGGCCATACAGTTTTTCGTCTCCCGGATCTGGTAAATCCGCTATGATTTCAGAAAATTCTGTTTCGAGAAAGGTCAACATCTCCTGCTCAGAGGCACGTGGTAATTCCATTTCCTGCGTTGCACTTGTGCGCAAAGGAACCGGTCCAAAATAAGTGTACATGTAATAGTACTCGGTTGCCCGTACAAAACGCGCTTCAGCTCTGATTAACTTCTTCTCTGAATCGGATAATGTTGATTCTTCTATATTATCGAGTATGGTATTGGCATCTCTTACCCCTCTGAAAGGACCTCTCCACATTAAATCAGTTATCCAGCCGGTTGAAGCATCCCATGTAAAATTTATCATTTGAACGGCAGTACGATTTTCACCACCACCGGTTTCCCATTCAATGTCTGTACACCACTCTTCAAGGTTTAACAAACTTTTTCCATTCCAACCATTCAGTTGACTTTCGGCATAGGCAGCATGAAGTACCGCTTCGGCACCTATAATATCATTAAATAATCCATCCGGATCCAATTCGGAATAAACATCTTCTTCCAGTACATTTTCACAACTATTTATAAAAAACAGCCCGAGAAGTAAAGCTAGTGTATATAATATATTCTTTTTCATAATTAAATCTTTTTTTAGCGTTTAGAATCCTATTTCACAACCAATCATGTAGGTTCTGGCAACCGGATATGAGTTATAATCAATTTTCAAACTCGGATTCCCATTGGAGTTGGTCGATGGGTCGAATCCGGAATAATCTGAAATTGTAAACAGGTTCTGTCCGGTAACATATACGTTTGCGGATTTCAGTACTTTATTTTTCAGTTTAAAGTCGTAACTCAATTTTACGGTTTTTAAGCGAATGTATGACGCGTCTTCAACAGTAGTAGTATTGACGGCTTTATTTCCCTGTCCGTTTGGATTTACAAACGAAGGATACTCATTTGTTGGATTATCGGCAGTCCATCTGTTTAAATAGGGTTCTGCTAATTTATTTCTTCGGAAGTTAATTGGGAAATAACTATCTACTAAATTATTATTTAGCATTTCAATTCCATGTACTCCCTCAAAAAAGAAGTTTAACGCAAAACCATTGTATGAAAGATTATTGGATAATCCCCACGTAAATGTCGGGAATGAATTTCCAATTATAACCCGATCATCATCGTTAATTTTTCCATCCGTTGCATCTGGCACACCGTCGCCATCAGTATCAACAGTTAGCTGGTCTTTGAATTTTGTATCACCAGCTTCTACAGGGTCTGTAGTAACACTAAAATCATCGTCAAGCTGCCAAACACCTTCTACTTCATAACCATAAAAAGAATTTAACGGTTCTCCTTCTCTGATTAACGCAATACCATTTGTCCATCCGGCTCCTGCATGAATAATTTCAGGAATAGGGCCTAAATCCAACACTTCATTTTTAATGGTAGAGAAGTTAAAATTCGTATTCCACTTGAAATCACCAACAAAGTTTCGTGTTTCGATCATGAATTCGAATCCCCGGTTACGGATACTTCCTATATTTTGTAATACACTGTTAAATCCGGAAGATGAAGGAACCGGAAGGGCAAGCAACATATCGCTTGTTTCTTTTGAATAATAATCAACTGTGGTGTAAATACGATTGTCATAAAATCCCATATCCATACCAAAGTTTATTTGCTCGGTAGTTTCCCATTTCAATTCGGGGTTACCAATCCTTGAAGGGTCGAGTGTAGTCGTTTTTTGACCATTCATTATTGCTGTTGGCCCAGTTGCAAATGTGGTTAACGACTGATAATTTCCAATTCCCTGGTTACCGGTAATACCCCAGCTACCTCTAAGTTTTAGAAGACTAAAAGTATTGAGCTCTTTGATAAAGTCCTCTTCGTGCATTTTCCATGCACCTGCTAATGATGGGAAATAACTGAATTTGTTATTTTCACCAAAACGAGATGAACCATCTGCTCTAAAGGTAGCGGTAAACAGGTATTTGTCTTTGTAATTGTAATTTGCCCGGGCAATATATGATAACAATTTATACGTTGATCGATTACTGAATTCCTGAAACAAAGTCGGATCAGCTGCATCCATATCCCAGGTTTTTGTAATATCGTTTGGAAAGTTTCTGGCATTCATTGTATTACGATCGGTATTAAATGCCTGATAAGTTACACCGCCCATCAAAGTCATGCTGTTATTCTCATCAAAATCTTTCATATAAGTTGATGTACCTTCAAACAGGTAATTGGTCTTAATTCCGTTGATAATGGATGCAATTCCACCAGCTCCGGCCCCATTTTTAGTAGTTCTGTCAACATAAGAATCTCTGCGACTGCTTTGAACATCAAAACCTCCATTCAATTTGGCAGTCCATCCGGGAAGAATTTCGTACTGACCGTAAAAACTTCCCAAGGTTCTGTACGTATTACCAAATCCATCTTTCCCTGTTGCGAGCGCCATTGGATTGTCGGTAGTTATGTACGGAGATATTTGAAACGTACCATCTTCATTGTAAACCTGAAGGGTAGGATCGAAGTTTAATGCGGCGTACAAGGCACCTGCCTCCTCATTAATGGCATAACCATATGCCAAAAATTCATCCTGAGTATAAGATGTGGTGAAATTTACACCAAGCGTAAATTTGTTTACTTTATGCTGAAGATTTAAACGTGCATCGTAACGTTTAAAGGCAGAATTTACAACAATACCTTCCTGGTTGAAATAATTAAGCGATGAGTAAAAACTTGTTTTACCGTTACCTCCTGAGAAGGACAAATTGTGACTTTGAATTAATGCACTACGCATTACCTCATCCTGCCAATCTGTTCCTTCACCCTGTATACCAGTTACACGTTCTTCCGGATTACCGCCACCTTCATCCAAAATATCATTCAATACAGTCATATACTCCTCGGCAGAAAGTAAATCTACCGTATTAGCTGCAGATTGTGTACCTACATAACCATTGTAGTTCACATTAAAAGTACCGTCTTTTCCACTTTTTGTGGTTACAATAATTACTCCGTTCGCACCACGAGCTCCATAAATGGCAGTCGCCGATGCATCTTTTAAAATTTCAATAGATTCAATATCTGCCGGATTTATAGAACTTAGAGGATTTCTTGGAGCTCTTGATCCCGGTATGTCCGCGCCTGAACCGGCAGTAATCTGGCCGTTATCAATTGGCAGTCCATCAATTACGTACAGAGGACTTGAGCTGGCATTAATCGAACCGGCTCCCCTAATTCTGATAGCCATTCCACCACCTGGTTCTGCGCTTGACTGAATAACCTGAACACCTGGTGTTCTCCCTTGTATCATTTCATCAACCGATGAAACACCTGTGGTATTCATATCATCTCTGTTCAGTGATGAAACCGAACCTGTCAGGTCGCTCTTTTTTACAACACCATATCCAATGGCGACCACTTCTTCAATTCCAATGGCATCAGCTTGAAGTGTTACGTCAATTTTTGACTGTCCGTCCAGCACTATTTCCTGAGTTTTCATTCCAACAAACGAAAAAACAAGAATCTTTCCGTCGGTTACCGGCAATTGGTAATAGCCATTCATATCTGTTACTGTACCAATGGTAGTACCTTTAAATATTACCGTTACACCTGGTAAAGCTTCGCCATCTGCATCGGTTACAATTCCCGTAATTGAATTCTGGTCGGCAACACCCATTGCGTCCTCATCAACCGGGGTTACAGCAATATAACGATCGATTATCTGATAGTTATATTTATCAGCATCAAACAGTTGTGTAAGCACATCATGAATATTGGCATCATCAAGATCTATATCCACATATCGATTCATAAGGTGATCATCATACTTCAGCATGAAGTAAAATTCGGTTTCGCTTTCGATTTTTTCAATCACCTCTTTTACAGTAGCCTGATCCATGTTTAGCGTAATTTTTGTGGATTGCGCATAGGATTCAGCAAATACGTTCAGAGTTAGTACAAAGATTAGAAAGGTCGTTAGTTTCATAATCATTAAAACTTTTTTTAGTTGCCCATGTAAACAAGAGCAATTGTCTGTTTTTTTCATAAATTTGACATGTTATTGGTAAATACTAAGTTTTATTTATCAGTGCTTTTCAGGTATTGGCGTACCTGTTAAGCTGAGCAGGCTAAAAATATTTCCAGTATTTTTGGCCTGTCGTCTTTTTAGGAAGTATTTGTTCTACTCATAAGTCTGCATTAAGTTTTATTAGTCAATTCTATTTCTTATTTCCAGTAAATCAAACTAGGCTCATTTGCTCGGGGTACAATTTCGTATTCCAGCGAAGTGGTTAATTTTAGCACCTCCAGAATTTGATCGATAGGTTTGTTTTTCAAAATAGTACCAAAGTACCTTTCATCACCCAAACCCTCTTTTTGTATAACTATCTCTACATTATACCAACGTTCAATTTGTTTGGCAATATCCTCCAACCTTTCATTTCGGAAAGTAACCAGTCCTTCCTTCCACGAGGTGTACATTGCGGTATCCACTTTTCGAATATCTATGTTGGTTTCACTTTCGGCAAAATACGCTTTTTCACCGGGCACCAGTTTTGTCACCTCTTCTCCACTCGTATTTAATATACCGATGCTTCCTTCTATAAGCGTTGCGGTAAACGCTCTGTCTTCAGGATACGCCTGAATATTAAATGAAGTGCCATAAACTTTTACACCAAGAAGTTCGGATTTAACAATAAATGGATGTTCAACATCTTTTTGTACGTCAAAAAATGCTTCGCCTTCAAGATAAACCTGTCGGTTTCCGTTTGTAAAATCGCCCGAATACTGAATTTTTGTTCCGGAGTTCAACATCACCAATGTACCGTCGGGTAACTCAATATTGGTCATTTGCCCGGCCGGAGAGATAACGGAGTACATCTGCGAATAAACCGGGGTTTCAACTATTTTTGAAATAATACGGCCGCCGATAGCGCCACAACTAAGTAGTAGAAGGAAAACAGCAGCCCGAGCCAACCAGTGTTGTAAAATTTTGGTTTTTGCCGGCTTTGATTCCGATGGTTTTATATCACTCCAGGTTTTGCCTTCAACATTCTTTTCACGCGAGGTTAAAGCCCATATTTTTTTTATTTCGATATACTCTTCCTTATTCGAAGCACTCTCATCCAACCAGTTAAACAGTTGTTCCTTCTCTTCGTCACTTGCTTTTCCCCTAAGGTATTTCTGTATGATACTATTGTCCATATTTGTCTTTCTTACTATTTGTACACATAAATTGTTTGTTACCCTTTACCAAAAACAGAAAAAAACAGAAAAATATTTTCAGAATAAATTTGTGGTTGAGCCGGATTATAAAAAATGTCACATTCACAAGTAAGGACTAAAACATCCACAAAACCAAAGGAAGGACATCTTTTAATTCCTTACGAAGAATTTTGAGCGCGCGGGTAATGTTCGCCTCTACCGACTTAATAGCAATACCCAATTCTTCAGCAATCTCATGGTTTTTTTTGTACTCAAAACGACTTTTTACGAAGACCTGACGGCATTTTTCCGGCAGTTTTTCAAGCGCATCCTGAATCATTTCTTCCAGTTCCATGTATTCAAGCCTGTCGAAATTAAAGGACTCCAGAACTTCCCTGTTCAACAGTTCTTCGCGTTTCTGAAGTGTATCTTTTTGATAGTTCTGTTTATATTTTTCGTGACGTAGATAATTCAGACACTCTGTTTTTGCGGCGGTATACAGAAAAGCTCTAATTCCATTTAAAGTATTAACCTCTTCCCTATTGGTCCATAGTTTTACAAAGGCTTGCTGAGCTATATTTTTTGCCTCTTCGCGATCGGGAATAAACTGGATACAGAATCCAACAATTCTTTCGTAATTGTTATCAAAAATAAGCTTAAAAACCTGTTCATCGCCACTTCTGAACAGTACGAGGTTAATGGAAATATTTGAGTCAATAAAACTCATTCTCAATGGACAAGTAGTTAGATTAGTTTTGGTGAAAATAGAAAATTAATTGCATTTCAAGATTTTTTCTATTTAAACTAAGTAAGTCTTACTAATATAAATGAACAGCAATAATAGCTGCAGGCCTAGTTGTTTCTTCTTTTTTGTTTGCGGTTAAAACTTTTTAAAGTTTTTTTATGCCAAACATTGTGGGATGTTCAATTCTGATACTTTGTATTCCGGCAATCATTAGTATTGAGCTCCTATTCGCACTAACTTAGCTTGTATTATAATCTCTTTGGTATCTGCAATCTCATTGGTTAAAATTATTAAAAAGAATCCCCGGGAATAAATCCCGGAGATTTCAACCAAAATAAATTGATCACTTACTAAAACTAAACTACAATTCCAGACTGTCCTGTCCAGAAATTATTTTCTGATTATTTTTCCAGCATTTTAATAAAATATCCGCCAACAACCGAGCGCGCCTGGAAGCCAACCTGCGTTGCTGTTGGTGTTTCGTACCAGTCAGACATTGGAACGCGATCAGGTGTATCCGTTACAAATCCGTAAAGCGGATCGATAAATTTCTGGAAAGTTTCGGTATCATCAGCTAAAGTTGCGGTCCATACAATCCAGTCTGATTTAGTATACGTTCTGCGATTATCCAGAGGTAAACCGTAAGTGTTTTGTTTGGTCAGGTAATAGGCAATTTCGGTTTGAGCTACTTCTTCGGGGAAAATTCCAAGATCAAGCAGTTTGTCCCAAACGATGTTGTATTTCTGACTCCAGGTTCCCGGTTTATCAAAAGTTAAACGATAGTGGTCGCCATTATCTGCCATTTTCATCCACTCTTGTGCCATACTTTTAGCTTCAGAAGTATATTTTTCTGCTACATCAGTTTTGCCCAGTATTTCGGCCAGTTTTCCATAACCGGCAATTCCCATAATCGCTTTTGCCGAAAGATTTACGTTGTGTGCAAAGTGACCGGCAAAATCATCGGTACAAAGCTGGTTTTCCGGATCAAGACCATTCTCCATCAGGTAATTGGCCCAAGTTGTAAGCACATCCCAGTGTTCTGCCGCATAATCAGCATTTCCTTCGGCATTGGCAATGGCGGTTGTCAAAATAATCATATTCCCACATTCTTCAACCGGCATATCGCCACCGTAGGTTTGACCGTTGGCTAAGGGATACGTGCCCACATCATGTGCCGCAAAAGGTTTGGTCCATTTTCCACTTTCCGAATAGTAAAAAATTGGGTTCAACATTCCTTTTAATAATTCCGGGTTGTATTTCAGGAATAATGGCGCTGAAGGATAAGTAACATCAACCGTACCGATTGAACCATTACTAAAATTTTCTTTTGAAAGGAAAAGAATGTTGCCATCGGTGTCTTTCACCAGTTTGTGTGCAGCAATCGACTGACGATAAGCCAGCAAACACAAACGGGCATACTTTTCGCCACCTGCTGCCAAAGCTTCCTCGTAAATCGCTTTATCAGCGGCATCGCAACGATCCATGATCGATTGGTGATCGCCTACTGCGGAAGTTAAAACCATATCAAAACTAGTCTGACCTCTTGTCCACCAGGCTTTCAGGTTATCGCCAAAATACTGGATCGATTCTATATCATCGTAAGCCAGCATTACATAACCTTTGGCCGGTTCAGCAGAAACTTTTTCAAAAACTTCGGTGCAAGCCATAACAGGCATTTCATTTGAAAGAACAGCTGTTGTTTCATTTTTCCCTGCGGCTAATTTTCCGCTTTCAACAAATGCTTTTTTCATACCTGCAAAATCACCAATTGCAAGTGTTTTGTTTTCGGCACCTGTAGAAGCAAGGTAGAAATATCCCCAATCAATCCGTACGTTGTCGCCTTTCTTTTCCAAAACAGGTTGTTCAGTAGTTCCGGTTTTCAAGTAATTGATGTTGCTGATTTTTCCGCTTGTAACTTCTACTTCCTGGTTTAACTCGTTTACTGCCCATTCAGGAGTAGCTTCAAAATAAACTTCAACTTCGTGCGATTCGCCATCGGTTGAAACCACTTCGTAGTTGATGTAGTTAACCGGACGCGAAATTAGATCCAGATCGTCCATTAAGAGTGGTGAAACAAATTCAACACGCAAATCTACCGGTCCACAGGTAAAATCATACTTTGTTTGTGTGGCGGTAATTTTTACGCTGTTTTGAACGGCAGTTTGCGCAAAAACAGGTTTTATATCGCTCTCTTTGAAAATACCAAAATCAACATAGGCCAAACCGCCACGATCCCAACAATGGGCAGCGATAGTATTTTCTCCGCCGATGTTTAACAGGTTTCTGTCGAGCTTAAGCACCACGTTACTTTTTGCACGGTTGCCTGTATTTACAATTTCTTTTCCGTTCAGGTACAACTCAAAATCATCGTCGTGCGAATAAACCAGGAACAAATCGCTTTCTTCGCTAACTTCGGGCATGGTAAATTCGCGACGTACCCAAATATGCTCGGTTTCCCACGGAGTAGCTGTTTCGTTCATATTTGGCGTACCAAAAGCTGCCTTTCCGCTTTTCCACGAGGTAGCTTTAAATTCCGGTTTTTCCCAACCTGATGCAGGTTTTTTTGTTATGTATTTTCCGTCCCAGGCTTCAAACTTGGCATTTGCCACAACCGGCTCCAAAGGAATTTCTTCTTTTCCCAAAAAACGGTAGGTTTCACCGTCGACACGAATGGCGCCGATCAATGAATGGTTCCGTCCTGTCCAGTGTTTTACAGGTGTATCGAATAACTGATCGGACATTGACCACGCACTGGTATAAGGGTCGATAGTGATTAACGGATAAGCCGGAGCACGAAACTCCGCTCCCGCCTCTTCTTTTTGTGTAACTTCCGACTGCGAACTGCAAGCTCCCAAAAGAGCAGCAATTGTAAAAACAGTCAGGATTTTGTTGATAGTTGATTTAAGCATAGCTATTATTTTAATTGTAAAATTATTTTCTCTCTAAACCCAATAAACTAGTATTCATTTGAAAATGAATACGGAAAATCGTTCTCTTCGGTTCCCCGATTTTTGTTCGGGGTATCACTCATTTTGAAGTTGATTTCTGCACCTTTCATCAAATCTTTATGAGTCAGGTAGTTTTTGGTATATTTTTTACCGTTCAGCTCCATAGCTGCAACATAACGATTTTCTTTCGAATTATTTGCAGCATCTATCGTAATCTCATTGCCGTTCTCCAGCTCAATTTTTACCGATTTAAACAATGGTGATCCTAAAATATATTCGTTGCTTCCCGGGCAAACCGAGTAAAATCCAAGCGACGAGAAAACATACCAGGCCGAAGTTTGGCCATTATCCTCGTCGCCGCAATATCCATCGGGCGCTGCCGAGTAAAACTTGTCCATTATTTCGCGTGCCCAGTATTGCGCTTTCCAAGGTTCGCCGGCGTAGTTATACAAATAAACCATGTGCTGAATGGGTTGATTTCCGTGTGCATATTGGCCCATATCCATCACCTGCATTTCACGCATTTCGTGAATCATTCCGCGGCTGTCCATTCCTTTTGATCCGGGGATAATAAATACTGAATCAAGCATGGTTACAAATTCTTCACGTCCGCCCATCAGGTTCATCAAACCTTTCGGATCGTGAAATACCGACCATGAATAATGCCAGCTGTTTCCTTCCGTGAAATCGCGGCCCCAGTCAGTTGGGTTAAATGAATCGGAGAAAGAGCCGTCTACAGCTTTTCCGGCCATCAGTTTGTTTTTGGGGTTGTACAAATTTTTGTAGTTCATTGCCCGTTCGGCATAAATACCAATTTCGCTTTCGGGTTTGCCAAGAGCTTTTCCGAGGGTATAAATTGTCCAGTCGTCGTAGGCATATTCCAATGTACGGGCAACGTTCTGCCTAATTCCCACATCGTTCGGTATATAACCGTATTTATTATATTCTTTGTAACCTGTTCTTCCCGATGCTGCAACTTTTGGGTGAACATTATTAGCTCCGTGCTTCAACGCTTCCCACAGGGTTTCAATGTCGTAACCGCGCAGGCCTTTTAAATAGGCATCGGCCACTACCGAAGCCGAGTTGTTACCCACCATAATACTTCGATGCCCGGGACTTGCCCATTCAGGAAGAAAACCACTTTCTTTGTAGGCGTTCACCAGCCCTTCCTGCATTTTTTCATTTTCTGATGGATAGACCAAATTCAGGAAAGGAAACAAACTGCGGAAAGTATCCCAGAAACCGGTATCGGTAAACATATAGCCGGGTAATACTTTCCCGTTGTATGGGCTGTAATGCACCACATTTCCGTTGGCATCAATTTCGGAAAGATTTCGTGGAAACAAAACCGTACGGTACAAGTTAGAATATAAAGTACGTAAATTATCGATGTTGTTGTCTTCCACTTTTATTTTACCCAGCACTTCATTCCAGCGGGCTTTTCCCTTCTCTGCAATCTCATCAAAAGCTTCTTTTCCTAGCTCTTTCAGGTTAAGTTCAGCTTGTTCTTCGCTGATGAAAGACGAAGCTACCCGCGCATGCACCTGTTCGTTATTCGACGTAGCAAAACCAATAATTGCTCCGGCATGGTTGCCTTCGAATACCTTTTCGCCATTAGTTATTTCGCCGTCTTTTACCACTGCATAGTTCGCGAATGGTTTATCAAATATAATTACAAAGTAGTTTTTAAAATTATCGGGTACACCGCCGCTGTTGCGTGTTGTGTATCCGACAATTTTATTCTCTTCGGGAATTATTTTCACATATGAACCGCGATCGAATGCATCGGTTACCACGTATGAGTTTTCGCTGTCGGGAAAGGTAAAACGGAAAATTGCTGCCCGCTCGGTAGGTGCAATTTCGGTAGTTACATCTACATCGGCCAAATAAACGCTGTAGTAATATGGCTTGGCCACTTCTGCCTTGTGTGAAAACCAACTTGCACGTTCATCTTCGTTAAATACAGATTTTCCGGTACCGGGCATTATTGAAAACTGGCCGTAATCGTTCATCCACGGACTGGGTTGGTGGGTTTGTTTAAATCCTCTGATTTTATCGGCAGTGTATTTGTACATCCAGCCGTCGCCCATTTTTCCGGTTTGTGGCGACCAAAAATTCATTCCCCAGGGCAGCGCTGTTGCCGGATAGGTATTTCCGGTTGACAGTTCGTATTTTGAGTTAGTCCCCACCAACGTACTTACATAGCTTACCGGATCGAAAGTTTGTGCGCTGACCTTCAGCATAAAACTGCACATCAAAACAAAGGCGAAAAAACCAATTCTGTTCATTATTTGTGTCATTATTTTCTGTTATCTATTGTTTAATTGAATCGGAAAACGAACAAAAAAGAAAGAATAAAACCGGATATTACACGATGGTAATATCCGGTTTATTTGCTATAAACAGTCTACCATTCAATCGCCTGATCTTCGTCTGGTATTTGTGTATTAATTCTGCGTTCCATGGCTATTTGACCACGAACGGTAAATTCAAAATCAACAACATCAGATGTTGAATAGTCTTTAAAGCTAAAGTCGATACCTTCAACAATGGTAGTACGCTTTAGCAAGTATGGACGGGTAACATCCATTTGCTCATCAACAATAAATGTTGGTGTGCTATAGGACTGAAACTCCATATCAGGATTGTCAGAAGAAAGTCTCACTTCGCCTGTCTCCTGATCAAATTCAGCATAAACTTTATAATTATGACGATCCATGCGATCCTCGTCAACCATTCCGGCATAAAAGAAAACGGTATGATCATCAACAACATAAAGCTGAATATTACTTTTAACGATAGGTGCACCATTCTCGCTGCCTTTTATATAAGTTTTTAGGTTTGCTGCACCATAGGCTCCTGAATAATCATTAAAAGGCATCACTCGCAACAGGGCTCTTTTGTAGTGTTTCCTCGGATGTGGCGTGTAAGCGCCATTCTCCGTATCGTCTACAATTGTCAGCGGAAGTATCCACTTATCAGCCAAATCAATGTTCTCGAAATTAAAATCGATATTTAAAAGTGCAACATCTTCTCCGGCCTTAATATTAACAGATGAAGGCATCGTAAAATACGAATCAGTCAGTTGCTGATAATACAGGTCAGTTCTGTTTTGAAAGCGCTCGTAATTTAATGCCTCTAAAGTGTCGGGATCAAGAGCCACCTTTACACTTATATCGTCAGGATTTGGTGTTGACCCACTAACAATTACTGGTAGTTTATAATTTGAAACCTCATCTGTTTTGTAGCTCACATAAATCGGACTTACACCCAGGTCGTTTAACGGAGCTTTAAAAGAGACAAAATGCTCGTATTGCTCCTCTGTCCATTCATCGTTGCAGGCGCTGAAAAGAAACGGCGCAACCATAAAAAACAGTACTATATAATATATTTTTTTCATTTGATTATTGTTTTAATTCCCGAACCGTAAACAGCAAAAACTATTTATTTTACTGCTTTTGGTTCTTAATCTTCGTATTGTATTGAAATTAATCATTATAAGTCCAACCGGGGTTTTGGGTCAGGCGTTTATTACGTTTGAGTTCGTTATGCCCTATGGGCCAGAACCACATTTTATCAGCGAAAGCTGATTGAAGCCCCCACGAGTTAACCGGCGTATGGAACAACTCCCTGTTATCTTTGTCCATCAGAACATTACATCCGTAAATCGGTAAAGATTCTTCGGCAGGCGCATCTTTCCAACGTCGCAAATCGTAGTAACGTTTTCCTTCACCCAGCAATTCAATCTGGCGTTCGCGTTTCAAAGTAGCACGAAATAAATCCTTATCACCGTATACATCTGCAGTGTAATCAGGAACTCCTGCACGTATACGAACAGGGCGAATACCTTTTTTCATTTCGTTAACATCACGACCAATGGAATAGGTTGTGCTTCCATCCCACGACTGGATTTGATAAGTACCGTCCAGCTCGTTTAAAGCCTCGGCGTACATTAACAAAATATCAGCATAACGAATTGCCGGTTCCAGCTTTCGAACAACCAATGGGCCACCTCCAGGCACACCACCTTCATTGGTATCACCCGGGTGTACAAATTTTTTCATCCCGATACCGGTACGAAGCCAAGCCAGGGTATTGGTATAACCATTACCACCACCGCGGTAATAAAACACCTGCTTTTCGCGGTCTTGTGGCAGGGTTGCATTTTGCATGTGCCAGATGCTACCACTATAGGCTACCGATGCATAAAAGCGTGGTTCCATGTCGGCATATTGTAAAGAAGCGCCTGCGGGCAGCGGTTTGTACATTCCTGCATCCACATCTTCCTGGGTTACAAAACCGGATACACGGCTACTGCCATCTCCACGGCCTATTTCACGGTCTTTACCCGGAACGTCCGAACCGTCTTTCATGTAATATGCATCAACTTGCTTTTGTGTTACTCCATTGTTCGACCAACCGTCGGCAATGATAGGTAACTGGTTGGCCACCATACCGGCAACCTGCTCATTTCCGTTATCTCCGCGGGTAAAAATCAACTCGGGATTATCACCAGTTGCTGTACCGTTAAATAAGGCACGGTATGATTCAAACGGATCAATATTTTTCCATCCTTCCGGCCAATCTTTATCAGAAAACTCAGGATCGTAGGGAGGATCAATCGTTGCAGGATAAGCGCTATTACCTGATGTTTTATAATTTACGGTAAACAACTTGTAAACACCAAGTTCAATTACATCTTTGGCAGCGGCAGCTGCTCTTGCCCACTTCTCTTCATCGTAGGTTGTTGACAATAACTGGTTGCCTTCATCATCTACCAGGTCCATGGCATAATCGTCTGTATTACCATTCATCAGCGGACTGGCAGCAAATAACAATGCCTGTGCGCGAGCTGCAAGCGCCGCACCTTTTGTAGGACGGGCTACCTCGGTATACGGATCACGCGTTAGCTTCAGGTCTTCTGCCGCCAATAACATTTCGCTGCTGATATATTCAGCACATTCTTCGAACGAACTGCGTGGAGTCGCGATCTCGTCGTAGCTGTCGTTATAATCAATACCTTCATCAGGCAGGATAGGAATCGGGCCGTATTTGCGTAAAAGAATCCAATAATAGTAAGCTCGTGCAAAACGTGCCTGCGCGCGATAATCTGCAATTTCCTCTTCGTTCAATTCCGTATTCATATAAATATATTGAATAAAGGTTGTTGCATTGCGAATTCCACGGTACGCCTGAGTCCAGGTTCCCTGTTTATCATTTTCTGAGTATGAACCGGTGTGAAAAATATTATACGAGAAATTCACTCCGGAACCGGTAACACCAAATGCGGCATCATCTCCGCCATAATACATATCGTCGGCAAAACAGTGAGGCGTATTACGTTTATTTGCTACGTCTGCACATTGTCCTTTCATATCAGAGTAAACATGTGCTAACCATTCTTCCGAATAAGGCTTGCTTGAGAAAACCTTTTCGATGGTCATTCGGTCTTTAAAATACTGATCAGACTCCAGATAATCGGTACAGGACGAAAAAATACCTGTTACGAATACCAGTGTTAACAGCAAGTATAATGTTCTTTTATTATTAATTTTCATTACAATAAGATTTTACAGGTTAATACTTAAACCAAGTGTAACTGATTTTGTAAGCGGGTATTTCTCCCCGTTTCGTGATCCCATTTCAGGATCCCAAAGTTTAAAATCAGACCAGGTTATCAAGTTTGTTCCCCTAACAAATATTCGAAGTTTGTTAAGATGATATCGGTTAACAATCCTTTTAGGAATGGTATAACCAAAGTCAACATTTTTAAGACGCAGGTAAGATCCGTTTCTTAACCAGTAAGTAGAACTCCTAAAATTATTGGCATTTTCTCCGTAGCTTAAACGCGGATATGAGGCATTTGGATCTTCGGTGGCAGGATCGCCTGAGATAGCCTTAGAAATCCATCGGTCAGAGCTCATCATATCTTTAAATGGAACTCCCCAATCACCTTCGCTAAAGGCAAATACTGATTTTCCGGTAAGCGTGAAGGTCGATTTTCCTGCTCCCTGGAACAACACATTAACATCAAGTCCTTTCCAGCTGGCAGAAACACCGGCTCCGTAAATAAGGTTTGGCCGGCGTGTTGCACCAATCGCCACTTCGTCGCCATTGTCAATAACACCATCACCATTCACATCTTTATATTTTATGTCGCCGGGCTGGTAGTCTCCAAAAGTTTGTTTAGGACTATTGCGAATATCATCGTAATCCTCAAATAAACCCAGCGCAATTAAACCACGTGATTGTTCAACACGGTATCCTTTTTCCATTTGATACGGATAGACGCTATTCTCTTCATCCCGCTCCAATATTTCGTTTTTACTGTAAGTAAAATTACCACGAAATGTCATGTTTACCTCTCCGATTTTTTCATTGTATGCAAAGCGGCCATCAAATCCTTCCGAACTAACAGCTCCCACATTTGCTTTGGGAACGCTCTCCAAACCAACCATTCCCGGAAGGTATTTTCGAGCCATGTAAATACCAGTACGTTCTTCCTTAAAGTAATCTACATTGGCACTAAACTTATTGTCAAACAACGAGATATCTAAACCAAGGTCGTCTTTGGTAGCTACTTCCCAGGTTACGTATGGAGATGCCACCTGAGAAAAATACATTCCGTCATATGATCTGTCGAAATTGTAATCAGCCCACTGGTATCCATCAGCTCCACTCTCTATAGTATAGAGGTATGGGAAACGTTCATCACCCATATTGTCGTTACCTACCTTACCATGCGAATAACGTAGTTTAAGCATATTAATCCAACTCATATTGGACTTTACAAAGTTTTCTTCGGCGATGTTCCATGCCAACGAATAAGCGGGGAAGTAGCCGAATTGATGGCCAATGGCAAAGTTCTCTGAACCGGTATATCCAAAGTTATAATCAACAAAATACTTCAATTTCCAGTTGTAAGCAACACGACCTGCCAATCCCTGGTTTCTTTCCGACACTCCGTTTTTAATGTCCTCACCCAGGTTTTGAGTTCTGATGAAGGCATCTTGTGTATATTTTAATGTTCCACTTAGGTGGTGATCGTTAATTGTACGATCCCAGTTGAATCTCAGATCCAGGAATTCCCTGCGATCTCCTGATGAGCTACTTTCCTGGTGCATTTCTGCTGGATCCGAAATATGCGTAAATACCAGGTCTCCATCTGCATTCCGGGCTCTTTCTGCTTTCCACTGTTCGGGCCATTTTAAGCGTCGTATATTATTATTATTATTGGTATCATATCCAAAACGTCCGGTAAACCTTAAACCTTTTAAGAGCCATTCAAAATCCTGTTCAAGCGAAACATTGGTTTGAATCCGGTTAGTCCAGTTCTCGTTAAAACCAGTTTGTGTAGCTGATACCCATGGGTTCGTCCGGTTTCCTTCTCCCAATGCAGGAACATAACCGTTCGAATACATAATCGGTGTACTAATTGGCGAATAACCAAACAGTTCTCCCCAAACATCGTTATCGCCCAATCCCGGGCTGTTACGTCGGCCCAAAGTTCCGGAAACACCAACTTTCAATAAAGTTGTTTTGGTAATATTCATGTCAGTGTTTAAACGATAAGTCCAACGATTGTAATTTGCGTTTGTATTGTAGTCGCCCACAAGAGCAGCATCGGTGTTATACATTCCCTCCTCTTCCAAATAACTTGCTGAAACATAATACCGTGCTGTTGCTCCACCTCCGCTGATGTTTATGTTAGCACGTCTGCTCATGGCACCGTCTTTCAATAACAGGTCTTTCCAGTCTACATTCGGGTAGAGGTCAGGATCAAGGCCCAAACGCAAAATCTCTAACTCTTCTGGCTGGTAAACCGGCTCCTGGTTACGGGTTATACGAGATTCATTTAGTAAGCTTGCATAAGTGTTTCCATCCACAAACTCAGGAGTCATAGTCCGTGTGTTGTATGAAGATTCCACCTTTACATCGATGTTTACTTTACCTGCAGTTCCTCTTTTTGTTGTAATAAGGATAACACCGTTGGCACCTTTCGAACCATAAATGGCGGTTGCCGAGGCATCTTTTAATACCGTAAAAGATTCAATATCTTCAATGTTCAGGTCATTCATATCGCGTTCAAACCCGTCAACCAATACATAAGCACTGGCACCGGCTCCGAAAGTTGAAATACCGCGAATCCAGAATTCAGACCGGTTTTGCCCCGGCTGACCAGATGTTGTCCATGCCATTACACCGGGTACATTTCCGGCCAATGCATTTGATACATTGCTTGCAGAAGAAGATTTTAATTCCTCCACATCAATGGTTGTGATAGCTCCGGTAACCGAAACTTTCCGTTGAGTACCTGTACCGGTTACCACAACTTCTTCCAACATACTGTCTTCAGATTCTTTCATGGTAACGTTGACAACCGTCTGTTCCTTAATCAAGACCTCAAAATTTTCGTATCCGATATAGGAGAAGGTCAGTTTTTTATATTTTGGAACTTTTATCTCGTATTTTCCTTGTGCATCGGTAATGGTACCCATACCAGGCATGTCGGCCACATAAATATTAACACCGATTAAAGTCTCATTATTACTATCGGCTACCACACCTGAGACTACGACAGTCTCCGTATCATCCTGGGCAACTACATTTAATGCGAAGCCGAAGAACAAGAGACATATAATTATTATCTTATTCATAAAATTCAATGTGTTTAATTATTACTCTTATTATTCAGCTTCAATTTTGCGGATACATCGATTCTGTTTGTCGGCGATATAAAACGTACCTTCAGCTTCGTTGTATGCAATGCCGGTTGGTTGGTTAAAACGGGCTTCCAAACGAACATCTCCTTCTACGTAACCCCACGGATCTGAATCAAGACTTGAACTACCTCTACCTGCATAAGTATCCACCCTTCCATCAGGTTTTAATACACGAATGGCATGATTATTACGATCTGTTATATAGAAGTCGTATTCGTCTTCGTTACCGGCATAATCAGGGTTCTTCACAAATACACCGGAATAAGGTGTACTGAAACGGGCGCTCGTTCCAACACCATCGGCATAAGCAGCTACTCTTGGCTCTCCGGCAACACGAAACGGTGTTTTAAAGCGCTTATTCTCCCAGTCGTAATCGGTCCTAAGAATGTAGTGCTGATTAATTACAATAATGTAGGCATAATCTCCTGAGGGATGAATAACCAAATAAAATTCCCAGTTGATATCCTGAATTGAGAATAAGTCTTCATAGTCTTTATCTCCCAGTGTTCCACCAAGTAACTGCGAGTTTTCAACATCATAACGTCGGAGTGTTCCCGTTTGGAATTCACTGAAATACAATTGTCCATCTACCGGATGAACGGCAACACCCTGGTTACCTCTTGCACGGATAAGAACCTGTGGATCAGTAAAACCATTAGCGCGCGACATAATGGAGACTGCGGGATTATTGTTATTTCCCTGAGAGTGTCCAACCATCATATATTGTCCGTCGTTTGTAAAGCTTACACCACGCAAACGGCGTTGATTATTCACTGCCGAACCGTCAATTAGCTTCGTAACGGTACTATCCTTAAAATCCAGAGTATATATTCCCGGGCCCTGGTCATAACTAATGTACAACACATCAGGATTTAGAGGATCATAATTCATTATACAGTTTTCACGAAATCCGGAAGCTTCGTCGAAGTGTCCGGGGTTCCACCCCTGATCGTCGCGTTCATTTCTATAACCCGTGAGCGTACTAACAATCGTTTTTCGCTGATATTTAAACTTGTCGTCAGCTACAGCAAGCGGCTCGTCTCCTTCCTGCCTTGAGCCCATAAATATTTCAATGGTTCCGCTAAATGCCTTTCTTGGAACAAGGCAATAAATACTTCCTCCCTGAACACCAATAACTTTAGCCTTTTTCCCGCCAATATAAACCTGAATGGAATCGGGATTATTACCAAAATTTTCGCCGTAAATAACCATACGTTGGCCCAGTCCTCCGGAATCAGGAGTAAAGCTTGTAATCTCGATTGGTTGGGACGGATCATACGGTTCTGCATCTGAGAAATCAGTGCTAAGAGAGATTCCGTCTTCATTACAGCCCGAAAAGCCCAGGACAAGCATTGCTGCTATCCAAAAAACTGCTCTTTGAGTCTGAATAGTTAAGTTTCTCATAAAATTAATTTAGTTTGATAAAATTTTAAATTATACTATCTGAATCCCATACAATTCAGGGCCGGAGTGTTTCCCGGCACGCCTTGTATTGTTCAACTCATTCTTGGTTTAGTATTCAACACCTTTTGTTGAATTCACATTTGAAAATCACATGGTCACAGAATTTTTGTTCCGGAATTTTGCTTCACCAACGTAATCGGGCAACTCAATATTATTCATTTTTCCGGCCGGGAAAAGAACGGTGTGCATCTGCAAATAAACCGTGCTTTCGAATGTCTCTCTTTTTTCCTGTCTACATTCGGATCGTTTAATCGCTTTCCAGGTTTTAGCTTCAACATTCTCTTCTCCCAAAGTTACACCCCATATTTTCTCTATTTCGACATACTCTTTCTCATTACAAAAATTTTCATCCAACCAGCGAAATAGTTGGCTTTCTTCAATACATGCTTCTCCCTGCTGGTATTTCGATAAAATAATGTAGTCCATATTATCTTCTTCGGGATATTGTACACATAAACCGCATATTACCCTTTACTGAAATCCCAAAAAAAAAGATAAATTTTTTCAAAATGAACCATTGATTGATTCAGATTATCAAGAGATAAATGAATGAGTTACTTATGGGCTCAATGACGAAAGCACCTCCCCGACTTTATCGGGAAAGTTGCTTTTCGTGCTATACCTATTTCTCTATAAGTTTTATAAAATATCCACCAACAACCGAGCGCGCCTGGAACCCGACTTGTTTTGCACTTGGTGTTTCGTACCAGTCGCTCATTGGAACACGGTTAGGTGTTTCGTTTACAAAGTCGAATAAGGGATCGATAAACTTCTGAAAAGTTTCCACATCGTCAGCTAATGTTGCTGTCCAAACAATCCAGTCTGATTTTGTATACGTTCTGCGGTTATCCAAAGGCAAACCGTATTTGTTTTGTTTCGTGAGGTAATAAGCAATTTCTTTTTGAGCTACTTCCTCGGGGAAGATTCCCAAATTCAAAAGCTTATCCCATACCAGGTTGTATTTCTGGCTCCAGGTTCCCGGCTTATCAAAAGTTAAACGATAGTGATCGCCATCGTCGGCCATTTTCATCCATTCCCTTGCCATACTTTTCGCTTCACTGGTATACTTTTCTGCCACATCATTTTTACCCAGCATTTCGGCCAGTTTTCCGTAACTGGCTATTCCCATAATCGCTTTTGCCGAAAGGTTTACGTTGTGTGCAAAGTGACCGGCAAAATCATCGGTACAAAGCTGATTTTCAGGATCTAAACCGTTCACCTTCAGGTAATTTGCCCAGGTGGTAAGTACCTCCCAATGCTCAGCTGCATAATCAGCGTTTCCTTCAGCTTCGGCAATAGCAGCAGCTAAAACAATCATGTTACCACATTCCTCAACGGGCATATCGCCACCGTAAGTTTGTCCATTGGCCAAAGGATAACTTCCAACATCATGAGCGGCAAAAGGTTTTGTCCATTTTCCGCTTTCCGAATAATAGAAAATCGGATTCAACATTCCTTTTAACAACTCAGGATTGTATTTCAGGAATAAAGGTGCTGAAGGATAAGTTACGTCAACAGTACCGATGGAACCATTGCTAAAGTTTTCTTTTGAAAGGAAAAGAATATTGCCTTGAGTATCTTTTACCAACTTGTGTGCAGCAATAGATTGACGGAATGCCAACTCGCACAACTTGGCATATTTATAACCACCTGCTTTTTCTGCATCTGAGAAGATTTTTTTATCCAGCTTTTCACAAGCTTTTATAATTTCTTCGTAGTCCTTAGCTGCCGAAACTAGTACATCGTTAATGCCTACTTTCCCCTCTTTTGTCCACCAGGCTTTTAGGTTATCGCCAAAATACTGGATCGATTCAATATCGTCATACGCCAGCATTACATAACCACTTTGGGTTTTGTTTCCAACATTTCCGAACGATTCGGTTACAGCCATTGCCGGCATTGTTTTTACCATTTTTATGGTGTATGAACTTACATCACCCGAACCGCCTCCAATAAAGTCTTTTTTCGATTTTAGGTATTCGTTCAGTGAAACCGATACCCCTTTTTGTTGTTTGGCGGCAAGGTAAAAGTAGCCCCAATCAATGCGAACATTATCACCTTTTCTCCCAAGGATAGGTTGTTCTGTAGTACCAGCTTTAATAAATGAAACTTCACCTGCATTCCCCTTTGTTACCGCTACTTCCTGGCTGGGCTCGTTAACCGCCCACTCGGGAGTCGTTTCAAAATAAATTTCTACGTCATGCTCCTTTTTATCCGTCGATGCCACTTCGTAAGAAACATAGCTGACAGGCCTTGATAATAAATCCAAATCATCAGGAAGTAAAGGAGTAGTGAATGTTACATCCAGGTCAACGGGACCACAGCTAAAGTTGTACTTTGTTTGCGTGGCCGTAACTTCAACGTTGTTTTGAATGGCTGTATTGGCAAAAATTTCTGTTTCTTCTCTTTCCTGAATAATTCCGAAGTCAACATACCCGCCTCCGGTACGGTTGTGGCAATGCACAGCAATAACATTTTCCTCGCCAAATTTGAGTTGACTTCTATCGAGTTTCAGCAAAACATTGTTGTGCCATTCGTATTTGGTGGCCACTAACTGTTCGCCATTCAGGTAAAGTTCAAAAATATCGTCGTGCGAATAAATCAGGTAAATGTCTTCAGGTGCATTTGTTGCAGGCACTTCAAAAGAGCGGCGCACCCAAATATCTTTGCTCACCCAACGTGTATTGCGCACCGGCATATCATCTGTTCCAAATGCACCCTCTCCTAATTTCCAGTTTTTATCGTTAAAGTTTTCTTTTTCCCAACCATTTGCGGGTTTGTTTTCGGTATAACGACCGGTCCATGTTTCGTGCTTAGCCATTGGTACAAGCACTTTGGGCGGCATTTCTTCTTTTCCAAGAAAACGATATACTTTTCCATCTACTTTAAGTGCCCCGATAAGCGAGTGTGTTCTTCCGGTCCAGTGTGTAACCGGAGCGTCGAACAGTTGATTGGCGTTCGACCATGCACTGGTGTATGGATCGATTGTTACCAGGGGGTACGACGGCGCACGCATTTCAGTAGTGTTTGAATTCGTTTTCCGGTTTTGGGCTGCCGTTGTAAGTTGCAGCAAAATTAAAAATCCGGTAAAAATTGCAATGTGTAAGAAATTCTTATTCATGAAGTGAAATTTTCGGTTTATTGTTTTTCTAATTTATATTTTGCCAGAACTGCATATTCAGCCGCAAATGCGAAATTGAACATCCCTTCTGTTTTGTTTTTTTCATGATCTTCTTCCCATCCTTTTAGTAGGTTCGTTGGCAGAAACCCTTCGTAAAGGAAGTTTTCGTAGGCGTAATCAAGATTCATCTGAAAACTGTTGATGTACTCGTCAACCTCATTACAAGAAAGAGAAACATCAACATAACCGCGCATTAATACTCCATTGAACCAGTTTCTGAAACCACCAATGTCAAACAAGTAATAACCGGGAATATCTTTACCAATCGTTGCGAAATACTGAAAGCTTGCCTCCGACAACTTCCGGGCATCCGTCAGGTATAATTCATTGTCGGTGGCACGGAACAGATCTGCAGCTCCCGACAGCATTGTACCGCTGTTATAAGTGAATGCCGGTCCAACACGATCGGTACAGTTACTTCCTTTTCGGTAGTTTACACCTTTCACCACTTCACTTTCAGGATTGCGTGGCGAACATCCGCCCATCATATCATCGTAAACACCATCGGTGCGTAGTAAATTTTTCTTCTGCCAGTAGTAAACCTTTTGGGCAAAATAGAGGTAATATTCGCTTTTCTTTAGCTGTTTGCTTTTCCGTGTTGATTGGTCTATTGGGTCAATATAACGATGTGTAATTTTGTCGTCTTTCCCTTTGTACAATTCGTGTAACCAAACCAACGGGCTCACCATCGGCCCATTGCTACACGAATGTTTCGACACATATCCCGGTCCCCAGGTAATTCCACCAAGTTCCTCCCCTTTGCTATCCAGTGTACAGTCCCATCCATCGAGCACATATTCAGTAAGGTATTCCGCTTTATGTAAAAACTCCGCTTTGCCGGTTAATTTATAGGCTTCAATAAATTCGCGTACCAACCACATTTGGTCGTCATAAACATTCATAATTCCGGCCACTTCAGCATCTCCTTTCGAGGCTCCACGATTAACGCCATAAACGGTCCACTCGTTGGTCTGTGTGTAAGAAACCAGCTCAAAAGTACCCAAATAGAAATCGGCATTTTCATACAGTTTGAAAAGCAAATCGGCATAACGCTCAAAATTGGCCTTATAAAGCGCTACATCCCCTGATGCTTTTTGCGTTTTCAGGGCATGCAGAATTGCATTTACCGCTTCTATTGCACTGGTGTACATCCAAATACTACCAGTTTCTTTCGAACAAACTTTGGTGTAAGGATTATAAAACCGGGCCATAGCCATTCCTTTATCCGAAAAATGAGCCTGAACAGCTGCATCGGTGAGCTCCATAGCGCGAACCAGATTTTGTGTTGCAATATCGGAGCTGCGACTTTCCTTGTGATTGTAATTTTCAGCAGAAATCAAGTTGATATGCAGTAAACTCAGTACAAGTATTAGGTATACAATTTTCATTGGTAGTTATTATTTGATGTAGTTTATTTCTCCAAATATTGAAATGAAGTGGTTAAATTATGGGTTAATTCAGGGTTAATTTTTGAAATATATTATTAACCGCCACGTAGTTTTTGCAATTTATGGTTGTAAACAGGTGCTAGCCGGAAGAAACAAATCAAGCCCCCTCCATTTTTTTTTTAATATATTTACGCCCTTGTTATATTTCAAACAGACGATAGTTATTTTGAGGCCTAAAACAGGGTCGATTATAAGGTACTTTTTGAAATTATGCGTGCATCTAAACAACTTTACATCTATACAATACTTTTATTGGGTTTATTTTCTCTGCAAGCCACCAGTCCGAGAGGTTTAAAGTTCCAGGGTGGAGAAAAACCAATTGCAGAACGCACCTCCTATAATGTATTCGAGAATAAATCGGTCACATTTTCTGATTCTTTCGACATTAACTTTGATCTGTTTTTGTACCCTACCCAACAAATTGGCTATATCTGCCGAATAAAAAATTCAGAGAACAATACTATTTTCAATATATTTTATGACAGCCAGGGGGCAGACATCACTTTTCGATTAAACGAGGAAGGTAAAAACAGCCTGATCATTGCCCGGTTAAACAAAAAGGAATTTCTTAATGCGAAGTGGTTTAACATGAAACTGACTTTCGATCTGAATAACGATTCTATTCATTTTGATATAAACAACCAGTTACAAAGTGTTGGAGACATTGGTTTGCCCGACACCTATCAACCGCAAATTCTTTTTGGAAAAAGCGATTACATCATCGACGTTCCATCGTTTGCCATAAAAGACCTATCAGTTGGAAATGAAAAAAGATACTATTTTAAGCTGAATGAAAATGAAGGAAACATAGTTCATAACAGCAAGGGAAAAGCCCTGGGCATGGTTAGTAATCCTGTATGGTTAATCAACGATAGCTATCACTGGAAATATATTACCTCGTTTAACTCAACATCGGTAGCAGGTGCTAATTACAACCCGAAAAAGGATGAGATCTGTTACTTCAACCGTGACTCAATACATATATATAATGTAAGAACCGAAGAAAGAAAAATTGTTGCTTTTGAAGAGCAATGCCCGGTGCCCCTCAAACTTGGGACAAATTTTATCGATGAGAAAAACGGGCAACTGTACACCTACGAAGTTTTTATCGAAAGTAACGATACAACTCCAACCGTTGCCAGCCTTGATCTTTCAAGTTTTAAATGGAATTTAAAAAGCAGGCAAGAACTTCCAATTCAGTTGCATCACCACGGATCGTTTTCAAACCCTGAAAGTGGAGACTATACAATTTTTGGCGGTTTTGGAAACATGTTCTACAATAAAAACTTTTATACGTACAGTATTAAAAACCAAAAATGGCAGACACTGGAAGGTCTTACCGGCGACTTCCTTTCTCCGCGGTACTTTCAATCGGTTGGTTATTTAGAAGAAACCAATTCTGCGTATATTTTTGGTGGCATGGGAAACGAATCAGGCGAGCAAATTATTGGCCGGAAATATTACTATGATTTTTACAAGCTTGATATAGCCACCAGGGAAATTACAAAACTTTGGAGCATTCCGTGGGAAAACGAGAATATGGTTCCTGTGCGTGGAATGGTTATTTTAAACGACTCAAGTTTTTATACACTCTGTTATCCGGAACATTATACAGAATCGTATCTGCGTTTATATCAATTTTCGATGAAAGACGGAAGTTACCAGATTTTAGGCGATTCAATCCCAATTTATTCCGATAGAATTACTACCAACGCCAACCTGTATTACGATTCGAACCACGAAAAGCTATTCGTTCTTGTTCAGGAGTTTGAGGACGATATTGCATCTGAGTTAAAAGTGTACTCACTTACTTTCCCCCCTATTAAACAAGAAAACCTTACCGATTACAAGTCAACATTAAATTCCGGTTTATATCCTTTTATCATATTGCTGGCTATTATGGCAATTGTGCTTATTGCGTATTTTATTGTGATGCGGAAAAGTGCAAAAAGCAAAACTCAATTCAAGGATCATCTACCCGGACGTAACAGCCATAAAACAACCGCGTCAATAACACCCAAACCTAATGCCATATACTTATTTGGTGACTTTGCAGTACACGACCGTAGCAATAAGGACATTACCTATATGTTTAGTGCAAAACTGAAAGAAATGTTTTGCCTGATTTTACGTTACAGCAACACTGGAGGAATAACTTCCCGAAATTTAAGTAACGAACTGTGGCCCGATAAAACAAGCGATAAAGTAAAAAACCTGAGGGGCGTTACCATTAACAACTTACGAAAAGCGCTGGACGAGCTGGACGGTATAGAATTAATTTACGACAAAGGCTGTTTTAAGATCGTGTGCACCGATGAATTTTACTGCGACTATACCAGGTGTTTGGAGCTTATTTCGGCAAAAGAACCCGGCGAAAACGCGCTCGAATTACTTGAACTGGTAAGCAGAGGTAAATTTTTATTGCTTGCTGATGATCCGATTTACGACTCCTTTAAACAGGAAGTGGAAAACAAACTGGAACCGTCATTGATGCTGGAAATGGAAAATGCCTATAATTCTGAAGCCTATCAATTAACGATAGGGTTTTCTGAAGTTATTTTCAAGATCGACCCATTGAACGAAATTGCGCTTACTTTCCAAATAAAAGCTTTGCAAAAACTGAAGATGTATGATGAAGCTAAATTAAGATATAACACATATACTTTGGAGTACAAAAAGGCGATGGGGAGCAGCTACACCAACCCGAATAAATTATTGAGCTAGAAATACCAGCTGTTTGTTCAGAGTCAAAAATAAATCAGCAATCCATACCTGAAATATCCTGAACAATACAATATTGAATGACTTTTATCGGCTAATTTCATATTTCGGCATACTCAGCAGTAATCATTCGCTTGTAAATCAGCAATATAATGGCTAGATTTAGGAAACAAAACCCCGAAAATGGGCCAAAAGCCCAAAAATCGGGGTTTCCAATTTTGCGTAATGCTGAATACAGAGATTTTGCGAGATGGATCAACAAATGTC
>NZ_JBFHGM010000028.1:0-31395 GCF_041583095.1 Draconibacterium sp. | reverse complement strand
TAGGATCAGCAAAAATGAAGTCTTTACCACCAGTTTCGCCAACAATACGCGGATATGATTTGTATTTGTAGATGTTCTCGCCAATAGTTTTCCAGATGCTTTGGAATACAGCTGTTGAACCGGTAAAGTGAATTCCGGCAAACTCAGGATGGGTAAGCACAGTATCGGCAGCAACAGGACCCGATGCATAAACCAGGTTGATAACGCCATCAGGTAAACCGGCTTCTTTAAAGATCTCCATAATTACACCTGCTGAATAAACAGCAGTTTTTGATGGTTTCCAAACAGCAACGTTACCCATCATGGCAGGTGCTGCAGGAAGGTTTCCGGCAATTGATGTAAAGTTGAACGGTGTTAATGCATAAATAAAACCTTCCAACGGACGGTATTCGTTGTAGTTCCAGATACCTTTTGCCGACTCGGGCTGGATCTTGTAAATCTCAGTCATTACCTGAACGCCAAAACGTAAAAAGTCGGCAAACTCACAAGCCGCATCAATTTCTGCCTGGAATGCATTTTTTGATTGCCCCAACATCGATGCTGCATTGATTTTTGCACGATACGGACCTGCCAAAAGATCGGCTGCTTTCAGGAAAATTGAAGCGCGGTGTTGCCACGACAAGTTTGCCCATTCTTCTCTGGCTGCCAAAGCTGCATCAATCGCCATTTCAACGTGGCTGGCATCGCCCTGGTTATAATATCCTAAAGTATGTGCAATTTCGTGTGGAGGAAACATCCTTACTTTTCTGTCGGTAAAAACTTCTTTTCCACCAATAATCATTGGCTGATCGAGTTCTTCCGAGCGTAATTCCTGCAATTTAGCCTGCAACTCTGCTCTTTCCTGAGATCCCGGAGCATAACTTAAAACCGGTTCGTTTTTAGCAACCGGAACGTTGTAAATTCCTTTTGGCATAATTCTTCAATATTTATCGTTTGTAATTCTTCTGATCTGTTTATGCAAAACTAAAAAATCGCATTCTCACAAAGCATAACAAAAATCATAATCGAAAAATAGAGCTTAAATCAACCTTCTTATAGCCAAACATTTAGAAGGAACAACATAGAAAACAAAACAAAAATCAGGTTTTCAGATTCCCATTTTGACAATATTTCCCCGAAAAATCGTTTGTTTTGGCGGGACGTACCTGTTTTTTAATATTTTTACATTATTGTTAAAAAGAATATATAAAATATTAGCAGAAAGATTTTGGGCTGCTAAAACTGATCATGAAAAAAGGCAGCTTTTTCAGCTTCTATTGTTTTGGGGAGTTGTAGGCGTGTTGTCATTATTCCTATCCGTTAGAGAATTGACACTTTCTACCCCCAAAAACGATCTGGTGGGTTATCTTCTTCTTCTATCGGTATCAATTTTAGCAATAGTTTGCACTTTTAATGCAAAAAAGAATTGTGCCACCAATGTTATTTTTTCGTTACCCGTTTTTATCTATGCCTATTACATCTCGGATTTAACACGGCATGCACCATTAATTGAAACAGTACATCTTTCGGTATGGTGGCTAATGGCCGGTCTGGTTTTTCTGTACTATTTCTCAATGATGGAATTTCGGGTTATTCTTTACTTTTTTGTATCGTTGGCGCTCATTTGTTTCCAGCTGTTAAAAGCCGGACATTTAAGCGATGCCTTTAGTTATTTCGATCCTTTTGCCAGCAACCCGATTTTAATATTCACGGCCTTTTTCCTGGTAACCTTTTACCTCCGCAAAAAGCTGATCACAAACATCGAAGTTCTTACGGAGGAAATCGAATCGAAAAACGAAGCAATTAACCGAGTTTTACAAAACTCCTCGTTTCTTATTTCGCGACTGCGTGCAGTACGTGACGAAGACGGAAACATTACCAACCTGGTAGTGGAGAAAATAAACAATGCTTTTGAAGCCGCTTTTAAACGCAATTTATACGAAGTACAGGAACAGGAAGCTGAATACGTATTCGACCTGATTTTTAAAGGCCGGTTTGATGTAAATAAAACCGTTCTTTTCAACAAAAAGAATGTTACTGAGTTTTATGCCAATGACCTCGACAAATGGTACAAAATTCAGGTAATAAATCCTTCGTATAATTCGTACTACCTGGTTTTTGAAGACATTAGTAAAACGAAAAAGCAGATTGCAGACCTTGAAGCCAGCAAACGACGTTACAAAGTACTGCTTGAAGCAATTCCTGATATTTTCTTTGTAATAGATAAGGAAGGTATTTACGAGGACTTTGTAATTAAAGAAAGCGACCTGTTTAAAATAGATGATTCGAATATTATTGGCAGCTCTATTTTTAACGCCGGTTTCCCGGATAAAATGGCGCATAAAATTTATTCATGTATTCAGCATTGTATCAAAAACGACACCATTGAAAGTATTGAATACTCGTTAAATACTCCCAACGGAACATTTATGTTCGAAATGCGCTTGGCCAAACTAAATGCCAATGCAGTAATTTCGGTGGCTCGCGATATTACCAAACGAAAAACTGCAGAATTCGGACTGGAAAAAGCGCTCGTAAAAGTAGAAGAATCCGATCGTTTAAAATCGGCATTCCTCGCCAACCTGTCGCACGAAATTCGCACACCAATGAACATTATCTCCAACTTTACGCGCATGTTGGCCGATGATTCACTCGACGGATTGGAACGCCTGCAGCTTACCGAAGCGATCACCCAAAACGGTCAGCAGTTACTGAATATGATCGACAATACGGTGCACCTTGCAAAAATTGAAACCGAGAATATTCCGGTCCATACCTCTTTCAGCAAAATAAATCCACTGCTTCGCGATATCTACAATGCCTATTTTGCCGAACTTCCCGACAGCAAGGATATTCGTATCAGCTTAAAAACGGATGTTGCCACGCCTGAATTCGGCTTTTCAACCGATCCTCAATTGCTTAAAGACGTGATGACTATTTTGGTAGACAACGCCGTAAAATACACCTTAAGCGGCCAGGTTACCTTTGGTTTCGAAATGGTACGCAATGATTTTGTGAGATTCTATGTAGCCGATACAGGAATCGGTATTCCCGAGGAAGATTACGAACACATCTTCAGCCGTTTTTACCGTGTGCAGAACAAAATAAACCAGACAACTTCAGGATCGGGAATTGGATTGCCAATTGCCCAACATTACGTTACGCTGCTCGGCGGAGAACTTGAATTTGAATCGAAAGTGAATAAGGGCAGTAACTTCTGGTTTATGCTTCCTTTTAACGAAGGCCGCGGCTACATGAGAATCGTGAGTTAAAGTCCTTTTGGTAGTGGTATTAAACAGTTTTCAGTTGCAGTTTTTAGTTTGCAGTGACTAACATTTCAAACGATCTCAAACGGTTTCAAACTATTTCAAACGATTTCAAACAACAAAAACAATGTAACCCAGTTAATACCTGTTTATAACCGAGTTTAATTGTCGGTATCCAACCAACCTGTCGTAACGGCCGGCTAAATCGCGGTAATATACCAGAATCTGATAATCGTTGTTGGTTTCCCAAAAACTTCCTTCAATATTGGTATAATCGGCCACTTTTGATCCCTGCGGTACATAAACATAGATGTAATTATAATACCCCTGCTTGAGCAACAAAGTCAATTCATATTGTCCTCGCTCAAAATTATAGGTCATTTCGTTGCTTCTGTTGGCATTCCAGTTGCTTAGAGCTCCAAAAACATTTACCGATCCGCCAAGTAGCGGCGCTTCCAGTGGCAAGGTAAAATGCACGAAGGTATAATCACATTCGGTATCATAATCGCGCACCTCCTGATCCTGGCTTTCAATGGCATACATTCCATTCATTTCTTCGTACGAGAAAAAAGGTTTATTGGCACGCACTTCATCAATTTTAACCGTTTTATGAAAATATGGCCGGTGAAAATCGGTAGCTATCACATTCTCTCCATTCATCCGGTTGGTTCGGTTGTCGAAATACCGAAACTCGTTTCCTGCCGGAAATACATTTTCTCGGTTATAATCGTAATCCAAAACCCCGTCGCGAATGTACAACGGCTTCAAATCACGAATGGCATTATCCCAGCGGTTATTCTGCATAATCACAACCTTCACCTCTTCCCTCGGATTTAAGATCGCCAAATTGGGATGGAATATTTTAAAATCAACCTCGTGGTTGCTGCCTTCAAAAGCATCGGCAGTGGCGCGTCTAACTGTTCCTTCAATACGTACAGCATTTTCGTATATATGAAAACGTTTCGTCAAAACCACCTTTTCCTTATCCTGATCTTCGTAAACCACTAAAACATAGTTACCTGAAAGTTTAAAACGCATCTGATCGTTGGGTAATTCAATACGGTAATTTACGTAGCTAAAAGTGGAATTAAACGACAAAGCATAATCATCAACCGGATTATCGATAAAACCATCGATGTATTCGTCCTGAGAAATAAAACTCTCGTTCCAGTCGGCATCACAATGAACCACGGTATAGTAGTAATCTTTCACCCCTTCCGAAAGATCATCAAATTTAAAAACCAGTGTCATATCTTCCTTCAGCCCCATTATCGGGTTCGATAGTTCGAAACCATCGCGATAGGCCAGCACCGTTTTTATATTCTCGCGGTTAATGGCATTTTGGTAGTAAAAATTTTCCTCCTGCCCAATTACGCCGGTGCTTAGAATCAGAAAAAATATGGTGGTAAAAAAAACGGTTTTCACTTGAATATAATTAAGTTAATATTTTGTATTTCATACATATATGATCTCTGTCCAATATTTGTTGGTCGATACCCGTGGAACTCGCATGATAATTTATTTATGTCCTTTTGTGTTCCTTTGACCATGCTCCTTTCATTTGTTTATGCTTTGTTATTGTTGATTTGTTGCAGCCCTTATTTTTTCGCTGTCACTCGCTTTTTCAAAACAACCACAGCCCTGAAAATTTGAGTACAAAAGTAGAGCCTGTATTGTTAAAACGTAAAAATCTGTATTTCGTATCTCATATCAAAACCTAAAACACAAATTTCATTTAAATGTGCTTGCTTTTTATAGTTAAATCGTGAAAATAGATAACAAAATGTTAATTTAATCTGAAGATAAATAACGCTAAAAATGATTTTTTATTCTACTCAATACCTGACACTTACGAATACTATCGCAGTATCCACATATCTTCATATTTGAAACCGTTGAACTTTTGCTATAAAGCATTGCGAAAAGCCAATTAAATTAATACTTTTGCCCACTTAAAAATAATACATTCTTAATTAGATATGTCAGAAGTAGTTAAGTTAAGGAAAGGGCTTAATATAAAGCTAAAAGGAAGTGCAGAAAAGGCACTTGACAAATTGCCGGTTCCGGCATCAGTAGCTCTGAAACCCACCGATTTTCCGGGACTTACTCCAAAACTTAGTGTAAAAGTTGATGCTGAGGTAAAAGCCGGCGAAGCTTTGTTCTACGACAAATATCATCCTGAAATCTTATTTACAGCTCCTCTTGGAGGAAAAGTAGTGTCGATTAACCGTGGTGAGCGTCGTAAAATTTTGGAAGTAGTTATTGCAACCGACGAGAAAGTTGGCTCAGCCGAATTTAAAAAAGCTGATCCATCAAGCTTATCGGCGGAAGAGGTGAAGGAACAAATTTTGAAAAGTGGTATATGGCCGTTTATCAAAAAACGTCCGTACGGTATTATCGCCAATCCGGAGGAGAAACCAAAAGCCATTTACATTTCAACATTCGACACGGCTCCGTTGGCACCCGATTACAATTTTGTTCTCGATGGCCAACTGGATACCTTCCAAACCGGTGTTAACGCATTGGCTCAGCTTACCGAAGGAAAAGTAAACCTTGGAGTTTCAAAGGATTCAGCTTTTACAGCGGTAAAAAATGTTGTGGTTAATACGTTCGAGGGTCCTCACCCTGCTGGTAACGTTGGTATTCAAATTGCCAATACATCTCCGATAAATAAAGGAGAAGTGGTTTGGACGATTAACGTACAGGATGTACTGTTTATTGGCCGCCTGTTTGAAACCGGAAATGTTGATTTTACAAAAACTGTTGCTTTAACCGGATCAGAAGTTCAGACACCAAAATATTACCAAACAACTGTGGGAGCACCAATTGCTACACTGGTTGGAGGGAAATTGGTTGATGCCGACTACAATCAGCGTATTATCAGCGGTAACGTACTTACCGGAACCAAAGTTTCTGCAAAAAGTTTCCTTGGTTATTACGACTCGCAAATCAGTGTAATTCCTGAAGGCGATGAGTACGAATTTTTAGGCTGGGCCGACCCGGGCTTTAATAAATTTAGTGCAACCAAAGCTTATTTCGGAAAATTGTTCCCGAAAAAAGAGTACACAATGAATGCAAATATTCATGGTGGCGAACGTGCATTTGTTTTGTCGAACCAATACGAAAAACTGGTTCCGATGGATATCCTGCCGGTTTACCTGCTTAAAGCGATCCTGGTAAACGATATCGACAAAATGGAAAACTTTGGTATTTATGAAGTGATAGAAGAAGACTTCGCCTTGTGTGAATATGCCTGTACTTCAAAAATCGAGGTTCAGAAAATTTTGCGCGAAGGAATTAATACCATGATCAAAGAGCTTGGTTAATCATTACAAGTAACTAATTAGTCTTTTAAGAGATGAAATTTATAAAAAACTTTTTTGAAAGGACAGAACCGCTGGTTCAGAAGGGAGCCAAATACCATTGGCTCAATTCGGTGCACGACGGATTCTTTACATTTTTATACACGCCAAAAACCACGTCGAAAACGGGTACGCACATTCACGATTACATCGATTTGAAACGTACCATGTCGATTGTTGTTTTATCGGTGGTTCCGGCTTTATTGTTCGGAATGTACAACGTTGGAATGCAACACTTTAAAGCCATTGGCGAATTGGCCTCAACAGGATTTTTCGATATCTTCCTGTTTGGTTTAATTAAAGTACTTCCAATTGTTATTGTATCGTATGCAGTAGGTTTGGGTATCGAGTTCGTTTTCGCACAATTACGCGGACACGAAATCCAGGAAGGTTTCCTGGTATCGGGTATGCTGATTCCGCTTATTATGCCTGTAAATACTCCGCTTTGGATGATTGCTGTTGCAACAGCATTCGCTGTTGTTTTGGGTAAAGAGGTATTTGGCGGAACCGGAATGAACATCTGGAACCCAGCGCTTGTAGCACGTGCTTTCCTTTTCTTTGCTTATCCGGCACAAATGTCGGGTGAGTCGGTTTGGATTGCATTAAAAGATACCGATAAAGTAGTTGACGGTTTTTCAGGAGCAACTCCAATGGCCGATGCAGCTGCAGGTAACTTAAATTACAGTGTAGCCGATGCATTCTTTGGTTTTATTCCCGGTTCTATCGGCGAAACATCAACACTGGCAATTCTTATCGGAGCTGTATTGTTGATCATTACCGGAATCGGAAGCTGGAAAATCATGGTTTCAACCATTGCAGGTGGTGCAGTTATGGGTCTTATCCTTAACGCATTTGCAGGCAGTGCAGGTTTATCGCCTGAAGTTGCTACTTACTTTTCAATGCCTTTCTGGCATCACTTAATTTTAGGTGGTTTTATGTTTGGTGCAATTTTTATGGCAACCGACCCTGTTTCGGCATCACAAACAGAAAAAGGAAAGTGGATCTACGGATTCCTGATCGGTATTCTGGCCATCATCTTCCGTGTTATTAACCCGGCCTTCCCTGAAGGTATGATGTTGGCAATTCTGCTGATGAATACATTTGCTCCGCTTATCGACCACTACGTTGTAGCCGGTCATGTTAAGAGAAGAGTAAAACGAGCTAAAGTTTCTGCATAATTAAAACGAAGAAAAGATGGACAGAAATAGTAATACTTACACATTTTTATATGCAGCCATTATGGTAATTATTGTGGCTGCCGTTCTTGCTTCGGTTTCAATGGCGTTAAAGCCAGCGCAGAAAAAGAACGTGGAGATAGAGAAAAAACAAAATATCCTGGCATCGGTAAATATTGAAAGTACTGCAGAAACTGCAGAAGCTATTTACGCTGAAAAAATTGTTGACGAGTTTCTTGTAAATACAAAAGGCGAAAAAGTTGACGGTAACGCTTTCACAACCGACCTGAAAAAGGAACGTGCCAAGAGTTTCGACGAAATGGTACTTCCGGTATTTGTATGCGATACTGAAGATGGAAGAAAATATGTACTTCCGGTATACGGAGCCGGTCTTTGGGGACCTATCTGGGGATATGTTTCGGTTAGCGACGATATGAATACCATTTTCGGAGCAAACTTCGACCACGAAGGTGAAACTCCGGGATTGGGTGCTGAAATTTCAACTTCAGCCTTTGAAGTGCAATTTAAAGGAAAAGAGATCTTTGATAATTCAGGAGAATTGGTTTCTATTCTGGTTGCAAAAACCGGTCAGGTTGCTCCTGAAGAGCATAAGGTTGACGGAATCTCAGGTGGTACAATTACAAGTAAAGGTCTGGAAGCAATGTTGAAAGACGACTTTACAGGATATGAAGCATTCTTAAACAAGAATAAAAATTAAGAGAGATGAGCGAACCATTATTTTCAAAGAAAAATTTAAAATTACTGTCGGATCCGTTAAACGACAGTAACCCGATTACCGTACAGGTTTTAGGTATTTGCTCAGCGCTGGCTGTTACTGCACAATTGAAACCGTCAATTGTAATGACAATTTCAGTTATGGCTGTTTTGGCATTTGCAAACGTGATTATTTCATTGTTACGAAATACAATTCCTAACCGAATCCGAATCATTGTTCAGCTGGTTGTTATTGCCGCACTGGTAATTTTGGTTGACCAGGTACTTCGTGCCTATGTGTACGACGTAAGTAAGCAGCTATCGGTATTTGTTGGATTGATTATTACCAACTGTATTATCATGGGGCGTTTGGAAGCATTTGCTTTGGGTAACCGCCCATGGCAATCGTTCCTCGATGGAATTGGAAATGCAGCCGGATACGGTTTTATTCTTATCGTAGTTGGTTTCTTCCGCGAATTGCTGGGATCAGGCTCTTTACTGGGTTATAAAATAATCCCTGACAGCTGGTACATTGCGAACGGTGGTTTTTACGAAAACAATGGACTGATGGTACTTTCGCCAATGGCACTTATTGTTGTTGGTGTAATTATCTGGGTTCAGCGTAGCCGTAACCGTAAACTAATTGAAGATTAATTGTAACGCAAAAACAAAATTCAAATGGAAAATCTGATTAATATATTTGTTAAGTCAATTTTTATTGAAAACATGGTATTTGCGTACTTCTTCGGAATGTGCTCTTATTTGGCTGTTTCGAAAAAAGTAAGTACCGCTGCCGGTTTAGGAATTGCTGTAGTTTTTGTGTTAGGAATTACGGTACCGGTTAACTACCTGTTAGAGAAATTTGTATTAAATGAAGGTGCTTTGGTTTGGTTAGGCGAAGGATTTGCCAATGTTGACCTCAGCTTCTTACGCTTTATCATGTTTATTGCCATCATTGCATCAATGGTTCAGTTGGTGGAAATGATTGTGGAGAAATTTGCTCCTGTGCTGTACAACCAGCTGGGTATTTTCCTGCCGCTTATTGCAGTAAACTGTGCTATTCTTGGAGGATCGTTATTCCTGCAGCAAAAAGCATTTATTAACGTTGGCGAAGCTACCGTTTACGGTTTGGGTTCGGGCGTTGGCTGGTTGCTGGCAATTGTAGGTATTGCGGCCATCAGGGAAAAGATCGAATACTCACAAATACCTGGCCCGCTTCGTGGACTTGGAATTACATTTATTGTAACCGGTTTGATGGGATTGGCATTTATGGGATTCGGCGGAATTAAATTGTAGAATTAAAAAACAATTAGCAAGATGATATTATTGTCAGCACAATCAACTGTAATTATTACCAGTGTTGTTTTCTTCCTGAGTGTAATTATTCTGTTGGTGGCCTTACTTTTGTTCGCCAAAAAGAAACTTACGCCATCAGGAAGTGTAAAGGTTAGCATTAACGAAGGCGACCTGGAAATTGAAACCGAACCGGGAAATACCCTGTTATCAACTCTTGGTAACAACAAAATTCTTCTTCCATCGGCATGTGGTGGAGGTGGTACATGTGCCATGTGCCGTTGCCAGGTTGAAGAAGGTGGTGGTTCTATTCTGCCTACCGAAACCGGGTACTTTACCCGTAAAGAGCAAAACGACAACTGGCGTTTGGCTTGTCAGGTAAAAGTAAAAGAAGACATGCAAATTAAAATTCCACAAGAAGTACTTGGTGTGAAAAAGTGGGAATGCGAAGTGGTTTCGAACCACAACGTGGCTACTTTCATCAAAGAATTTGTGGTTAAATTACCTGAAGGCGAAAACCTTGATTTCAAATCGGGTGGATATATTCAGATTGATGTACCTAAAGTTGACGTAAACTTTAAGGACATGGATATTGAAGAAGAATACCGCGAAGAGTGGGAAAAATTCGGCATGTTCGACCTGGTTATGAAAAACCCGGAACCTACATTCCGCGCCTACTCAATGGCTAACCACCCTGCCGAAGGTAACATTGTAATGTTGAACATTCGTATTGCAACTCCGCCCTGGGACCGTGCAAACAACGGATTTAAGAAAGTTAATCCGGGTATCTGTTCATCATACATCTTTAACCTGAAACCGGGCGACAAAGTAACTGTATCGGGTCCTTACGGAGAATTCTTCCTGAAAGACAACGACAGCGAAATGATGTTCGTTGGTGGTGGTGCAGGTATGGCGCCAATGCGCTCACACTTATTCCACTTGTTCCACACGGTTAAAGAATCGAAAAAGAAAGTTACGTTCTGGTACGGAGCTCGTTCGTGGACAGAAGTTTTCTACTACGATCAGTTCAGAGATATAGAGAAAAACTTCCCAAATTTCGAATTTAATCTGGCGCTCGACCGTGAAGATCCTGAAGCCGATAAACTGGGCATTAAATATAAAACAGGATTTGTTCACCAGGTAATTCACGACAACTACCTGAGTCAGCATGAAGAACCGGAAGAAATCGATTTCTACATGTGTGGACCGCCAATGATGAACGACGCCGTTCAGAAAATGCTTTACGATTTAGGCGTTCCGGATGAAAACGTACTGTTCGACGACTTTGGATCGTAAACAAGAACTTACTACTGAATCTAGTATCTAGAATCCAGTATCTAGTAATGATATTTCAAAGCCACTTCTCTTTATGGGGAGTGGCTTTTTTAATGCCCTGCCCCATTATTGTTTCACGCAGATTACGCAGACTACCGCAGAAATACTTTCACTTTCTTCTGCCCTTCCTTACAAACGAGGGGTAGTTTATGGGAAGTTGCGGTATTTCTCAAATTCAAGCACATATTTCTTAATCCGAAGCGGTTATTTCTCAAGTTAAACCTGCCATTTCTTCAGTCGAAGCACATATTTCTCGACTTAAAGCTGTCATTTCTTCAGTTGAAGTGCTTATTTCTTGACTTCAAGCACTCATTTCTTGAGTTGAAGTGGTCATTTCTTTAAATGAAGTACTCGTTTCTTAACTTAAAGTGGTTATTTCCTGACTTGAAATAGTTATTTCCCGGCTTCAAGCACTTATTTCCTGAGGCGAAGTAGCCGTTGTTTGAAATCTTCTATAGATTAATTGATTTTGACACCACACCCTCTCCTGCCCCTCGTTTGCAACGAGGGGCCAGCAACTTGTCGTTTGTAACGACAGCAGATTATGCATTACAAATGCAAAAACAGTTTACCCCTCGTTACAAACGAGCGATAGTTCGGTCATTTCTTTAAATGCAGTACGTATCATCTGAATTGAAGTGGTTATTGTTTGAGGAGAAGAAGCCGTAATTTGAAAATCTTTCTACAAGTTAATCGAATTACTTACCACTCCCCTGTTCTGGTAACGGGTAGAATATTCGGCGGTTATTGTAATGGTTCCGCTGGTTTGCGACACGACAGTTTCACCAACATCGTTTCTTGTCTGCAGGGCTTTCATCTTTTTAGGCATATATTTACCTTCAAGCAGATCGCCAATGTAATAATCAACATTATCATAATCGTCGCTTAATTGGGCCTGAATTAAGACGCCGGTGGCAACGCGGTGTTTTGTAAGTATTAATTTGGGCTCCTCTATCTCCTTCCCCGATTCGGTGTATTCTTTTAAACCTACGGCGCGTAAACCGTTTTTATACTCGTATTCGGCCTGTAATGTTTCATTGCGGTGATAGCGCTTGCAAATGCCATGCAGCTCGTCTGCTTCGTAAGGTTGCTCTTTCCAAACCTGTGGTTTGCTGTCTAAGGCTGCCTGGTAATAGGTGTAAGCTACGCCTTGTTTTTTGCCGGCAACATACGGAATGGTTGAATATAAACTTCCGTGCAGGTAATAGCGCTTCTGAAGGCCATGTTTGATGGATGTTCCCTTTACAACCGATATTTCGTATTCAATCTGCTCAGAATTGCGATAGGGCCGTTTAACGATTTCCAAACCGCTGCTCTCTTCACTGGTATTTTCCGATGCTTCTCTTTTCGGTTCTGAATTACAGGCAACCAGAAGCAACAGTGCGGCAGACAAACAGTAAAACCATCCTTTCATAACAGCGGTATTGAATTTTATAAGTTATTAAAGATAATCTTTCATTCCTTTATTAGAACATAATACCTTCATATTATCAAACATCTTTGTACATAGTCGTTTGGTTTATCTTAGTTTGCCCTTTTTATACGCTGATTTTGCAAGCATAGTTTATAAAATTCGGAAAACCCTACCCCCTAAAATACGTACATAAAAACGAAAACTACGTTCAGAAAACCATTGTTCTTTTATTGCATGATTTCCTGTCGTTAAAATTTAAAAAATATCGTCATGGAAAAACATTACTACCTTGTAGCCACTCCCGAATCGTTGATCGCTTCGCATTTAGATCCTTTCGAATTTGGTAACTATATGGCCGTAGGAACAAAGAAAAACCTACGATCGCAATCGGTGTTTTTTGAGATCGATCCGGGCAAAACAGAATTACCTAAGGATTATGTGAATAAGAAACTTGTTCCGTACGAAAACGGGGAACCCAAACGATCGGTGTATCTTTCCATTTACCGCGTTTTTGAAACCGTTCCACTGGAAGCACTTTTGAAACTTTACCTGGTAACCGACGATGGCAAAGTGCTCGAAATTTCCAACGCTGAATACCAGCCACCGGAGAAAAAGGACATTCACCTGTACCAGCAATACAATCCATTTTCCAGCATGGTGGCCAGTAAATTAAGTCCGCCTGAGTTCATTAAGTTTTTAACCGATACCACAAAACCGGTTTCTGTAGCAAAATTATTTTTTGTTGAACTTCAGTTAAACGACCTGGCAAACGATCCTTTACTTCCGATAAAGAATTTGCCTTATCGAAATCCGGCACACCTGAGAGAATGTTTGATTAAACTTCACCAATCAGACGAAAGGCTCACCAAAACAGTTTTGCGGGTACGACAAAGCGAACTTCCCTACCGAACCATTGAAGATGGATTTTTTATTGGCGAAAACGAGCATTACAAGTTTTATCCGTTTCCTGATCAACACGAGCTTGAAAGCACTTATTTCTCGTGGTGGAGATCAGCACTGGAACAACATTTTTAAGCTTTTGAGCTTTCTGTTTGAGGAAATTAGGTGTGCACAGCCCTGATTATTGGTATAGTTTGGCGAGAAATAGTGTAGAATACTACTAAAAAGTTAACTCCCGAAATTTATGTTATTTATTTCCAAAAAATTATCGTAGCTTGCACCCATAATTTTTTTAAGAATAAAATGAATAAAGGAACAGTAAAATTCTTTAACGATACCAAAGGATTTGGTTTTATTAAAGATGCAGAATCAACAAAAGAGTATTTCGTTCATGTAAGTGGATGTAAAGATGAAATTCAGGAAAATGACGAAGTAACTTTTGACCTTGAAGAAGGTAAAAAAGGTCTGAACGCAGTAAATGTAAAACTAGTATAGTTATTATATTGCTTTGATGAAAAGTTCGGTTTTTAACCGGACTTTTTTTATGCCCTAAAGTCGCGAACACCCCTACGAATTGATAGCCAACAAAAAATCACCCTTTTCGTTAAACACGAAGATTAAAGGCGAAGTCGAATTCCAATTCTTGCCAGCAGCGCAGCAAAACCTATCATTGCCAAGGCCCACAACACGGAACCGAGAATAACAATTCCGGCATATTCCGACTGTTTGTAAATTAGTATCGGTATTCCACCTAACCACATTGAATAATACAAAATATCGGGGGCAAGATATGTTGTTAATGAATTTTGCCCGGCAGGCTTAAACACGACTGTCCATTTGGTGAGCTTAAATAAATCGATAACGATATAAAGAGCAACAAATACCAGCACACTTATTCCATTACAAATCATCGCCCAGCTTGGCGTGCCTTGTATTTTTGAAATAATAAACCACTGACGCAGAATAAATCCGGCAACGAGCAAAACAACTCCAATGATTATACTTGTTCTGACTAGTTTTTGATAATCGGCGAAACCAATTTGCCGAATAAGAACACTAAAGAACAATCCGGCCAAAACAATCGACGGCGTGTTTCCGCTAAGCAGTACTCCAAAAACAGGTTTCATGGGATTTAAGAAGTTGAGCAGATTCATTTGCGTTAAAATATTCAACACAAAAAACAAGGCCCAAAAACCGGCAATTTTTAACAATTTGTCTTTTACTAACAGGTAAACCAACGAAGCGGCCAAATATCCCCAACCGATTAATCCGAGTATCCCCCACCAACTGGTATGAAGCCAGGTTACTGCTCCTTCGCCGCCCGATTTAAACATTGCTGTAAGAATAACCAGGCCGGTAATTCCGGTTCCTTTCAGCAGATATACCAACCAGGGCTTTAAATTCCCGTAATTGTTCCATACCAGAAAAATGGAGACATAAACCAGAATTGCCCAAAGATTTTTAGGTAAGCCTGTTAATTCCGGATTTAACCGGGAAACGTTTACCATTAACACACCAATAACTAACAGGCTGAGTGTTCGAACCAATATGTGATAAAATATTGTCAGGTTACTGTGCCTCTTTTTAATTCTGCTTTGCACAGCAAATGGCACCGCCATACCCACCATAAAAAGGAAACCGGGAAAAACCCAATCGGCGAGTCCCATTCCGTCGAAATTGGCCGTTGTATGCCCCAACCATGCCGGAACCGCGGGCATGTACAAATCGTTAACAAAAAGCATGAGAAAAAGCGTTAAACCACGCATGATATCTATAGACAGGATTCGTTGTTTCATAAAATCCGATTGAGTTGTTTTGCAAGAATAACAAAATAAGCAGATTCCTCAAGTGTCAAAACTCATATTATTCAAATAAATGGATTAAGCACAATACTATTTACTTCCCGATTATTTTTCTATTTTCGTATAAACATTGTTATACGTTATATGGCGATACTATTCTTTTTCTTTTTCGTTTCAATACTTTTCTCGTTTCTGTGTTCGGTTTGGGAAGCTGTTTTGCTTAGTGTAACACCATCGTATGTTAGCCGCATGCAAATGGAAAAACCGAGCCTGGGCAAACGGTTAACTTCATTGAAAGACGACATCGACCGCCCGTTATCGGCCATTTTAACGCTAAATACAATCGCACACACCGTTGGTGCTATTGGAGTGGGTGTACAAGCAGGAAAACTGTTCGGAACAGCAAAGATCAACCTTTATATTTTTGATGCCTCTTACGAGTCGCTAATTGCAGGTTTAATGACCTTGGCTATTCTTATTCTTTCTGAAATAATACCCAAAACCATTGGAGCAACTTACTGGAAGAATCTAACCCCGTTTACCGTGCGGTCGTTAAAGGTTTTAATGATTATACTGGCACCTTTTGTTTGGTTAAGCAAATGGGTAACACATCTGATAAAAAGAGAAGGTGAAAAAAGTGTATTGAACCGTGCCGACGTTGCAGCAATGGCCGATGCCGGGTTAAGAAGCGGTGCCATCGACAAAGAGGAAAAATCGATTATCCAGAACCTGTTACGTTTAGAGAACATGCGGGTAAAAGATATTATGACGCCTCGCAGTGTGGTGTTCACCCTGAATGAAAATCAAACGCTGGGAGAAATATTTACGGCTTACAATCCTTTCCAGTTTTCGCGTATACCTGTTTACGGCGTCAACTCCGATCAAATAACCGGGTTTATTTTGAAAGATGCTATTCTGGAAAATATTGCGGCCGACAAACACAGCCGGCAGGCAGTGGAAATACGCCGGAAAATATTTTTCGTTGACGACAGCCTTTCGGTTGCCGGTTTGCTCGATAAACTTATCCTGGAAAAACAACACATGACAATGGTTGCAGACGAGTTTGGAACTGTTGTTGGCCTGGTTACCATGGAAGATGTTATTGAAACACTATTTGGACTGGAAATAATCGATGAATCAGACAAAGTAGCCGACCTGCAAAAGCTGGCTCGCGAACGTTGGAAAAGGGCAAAAGATCCGAATTAAACCACTTTGGTCTCTTAGAAACTCATTTCTGCCCTGAAACGTATTCCGCTGTTATCGGTAAAACTTCGGTCCATATAAGTGCCGCCCAACTGATGGATATACTCAACACGCAGTACTTTAAAGATATTTGTGATTCCTAATCCCAATTCGGCATAAGGACGTGTGAGGTCTTGGGTAAAGGCTTCAGGAAGATCGAATATTGGATTATAAGCACTTGTACGGTCGCCATAGTGTGCTTTTAACGATACCATTTCGCGCAGTTTTAAACGATTAAATAGAGGAATTTTATTAAAAATAATTCCTCCGCCAACCCAGTCGAGGTGAACATTGGTATACACGTTATGCGCAAAAGATGCCTGGTGCAACAGGTTAAAACGGTATTTAGCAAATCCGAGCGATTGCGAACCAACCGGCATATCCAGCAAATCGTACGGAGCATCGCCAAACAAATAACCACCGTTAACCATATAACGCATAAATGTAGGTCCCCAGTTTACTTTTCCAACCACCGACCCGTGAAAATGCGAATACATACCGAAATCAGGCGTATTATCTCCCGGCACATAAGCCTGACCAATGTCCCAGCTTAAGTTAATAACCGGAGTTTGGTCGATATAATACACACGCATAAAGTAATACTGGTCGTAATACTGCCCAAATGCCAAACGTGCATTAAACAACGCACCGTAGGCTGAATAATGTTTATAATCTACGCCATTATTCACGTAATGGATGGATGGCGTACTGTGATTGGAAGAAAAATAAGCTCCACCCTCAAGAATAACATTATCGGTGTTATACTCCAGGTTAATGTGTGCCTTTTTCTCCTGTTGTAAGTACGGATTCTCCTCGCGCGAAGTAATGGCAGCAATAAAGTTACCGTTACCTCTTGTATTCGGGTTTTTCTTAATAAACCTCAGGTATTTATCCTGCGAAACCAGGTTATAGTCATCCGAATAATTACCACGCAAAATAAACTTATCGTCTTGTGTTAACTGCCATCCAAAGTTCATTCCGTATTTCAACTCCTTATTCCGGGTACCGTAACCTAAAAAACCACCAACGGTAAAACGTTCCCACATTTTCTGCCCGGTGCGGAACGGTAGCGAGAAGCGTTGCCCCTCAATGGCATTGGTACTGTAAATGTCGAATACCGGCCCGAGCTCAATTTTTCCCAGGTCAACGTAGCTGGTCAACACCATACCTCCAACGGCATCAATACCTTTTACCACCTGGTTTTCCTTCAATTTATCAACGCGTTCGTACGTTCCGTCCGACATCAGGCTGGTAGCAAACTCGGGTTGTGAACGCCAGTTGTAGCCACGTATCTGATCCAGATGCTCAGAAGTGGAATACTGCGTTATTTTATTCACCATCCAGTTTCCGCTCGAAATCTGATCGATGCGTTGCGAACCATACCTCGACACGGTATCCTTATTCAGCGTTAACGACAAATTCAGACTAATTTGCTGGTTATCGTAAAACCATGTTCCGTTTTCGTCTTTCTTGTATTGTACGTTTGACCGGTAGCCATTTACAAAGTTGATATTGGCCTCTTCCTGCACGTAGGCGTAAATGCTGGTAAGCGCAAAGTTTTTGCCTTCAACAGTAAAACGGCCGGTAAATAAGGGATTGTATTTATTTTTCGGTGTAAACGAGAAGTTATAATGCCAAACGCTGTCAATACGCGTACTGTCGTTTAAATACAAATCGTAGTGCAAACGGGCTGAGTTACTTAACGGAGAAACAATACCACGTCCCAAAATATTAATCTGATCTTTGTAGAAATCCAGATCGATCACCACATTCAGCAGTATCAAACTTTCAATAGTCTGATTAAGTTTTGGGAAAATACCGTCCTTTTTATTGTATACAACGCTGTCTTTATTGTTGCTTGTTAAGGTTGCCAATTCAGCCATGTATATAGGCGAAAACCGAATATCGCGGTCATCCAGTTTCATGGTAACCTCATTCATATTTGGGATAATCCGGTTCACTTTCGAAGTGCTGTCGATGGCCATATAAACCGAAGTTCGCTCAAAAGCCTTGTAATCGTTATAATTCTCAACTTTATCGCGGTTCTCTTTTTTATGCTCCATTATTTTTCGATACAGCACTTTGGCTCGCGATTCTTCGGGCCTAACCTTAATCTCACTAATTTGCTGAACATCGGGTGCCAAATAAATTTTAAGCGGCATTTCCAGTTGTGCAGTTACTTTCAGCTCCTGTTTTTGGTAGCCTACCGAAGAGAAACTAATGTCGTCGCCATTAGTTGCCGACAAAAGAAAATGTCCGTCAATATCGGTAATGGTTCCCCGCGTGGTTCCTTTTACCCACACGTTCACAAAAGGAATGGGCTCGTTGGTATCCTTATCGTAAACATTTCCCGATATTTCGGTGGCTTCATCCGAGGCGTGGGAAATAAATACGAACAGTAAAAAGAGTATTGTTAATCTGATCTTGTTTTCCATAATAAATAAGCAATTGCCTCATTTATCACACATTCGCTTAACGGAACATCTAATATAATGAGAATCAACTGACTATGTTTCCTTTTCTCAAATAAATATTTGTATTTACCTGAGATAATTGTTTTCGTGGCGATTTTACATATTTAAATACTAAACGAAAGTAATTAAGATCACTATTCAAAAATTTATAAACGATAAGAATCGTACTATATTTTAACTTTTATTAAGAACCGTTCTAAAACCCTTTTGTTGATGATTGGGGGTCAAATAAAAAAACCTCCCCGATTAACTCAGGGAGGTTTTTAAGATATCGTACTTAAAAGCAGTTGATTAGGCCTGCTCTAATTTTAATGTTTCTGTAGTTTGGTCGCAAACTTCGGTTGGACCGAAATACTGAATAGGACCAGGATAAACGAATTCGGTTCCTGTTGCCCACTCACCACGTTTTGAAACGAAATATTTGTATGGAGCGCCTTCCAACTCAACCAGTGCTTTTTGGATTACCGGTTTCATATGTCCGTGACGTTTTTCCATGTTCATCATCATAGTTACAGGTACACCACCTGCAATCCACTCATCGGCAGGAGCTGTTGTGTTACGTACTGATGCCATGTATCCGGTTCTTCCTTCTGAAATAAGAACAGAGGCAGTGTAACCCAATGAGTAACAGTAGTCGGCATCGAAGTTAGATGGAGCAGCACAACGTCCTTCATAACCAAAGAAGTGGTACTGAGTACCGAATTTTCCGGCAAATTCACCGGCTTCTTTCATTTCATCCAAACGTGTTTTTACCATTTCACCCAGCAGCTTCTCAGTTTCGATTAACGACACCTGAACGTTTCCGTGTGGATCGCGATCTAAAGTTAACTGAGTAGCAATACCTGATGGCAATGAGCTGAATACACTTGAAGAAGTTTCTGAAAGATGCCCGGCCACCCATTCGTTACGGTGACTTTTCTTCAACATTTTAAATTCTTTCTCGCTTTCAGTTCCTTCAGCAAGAAGATCGTTCAATTCCGAGATCAGAACTTTCATTTCAGGAATGAATTCGATCAAACCTTCAGGAATAAGGGCAACACCAAAGTTGTTACCGTCGGCTGCGCGATTGGCAACAATACCAGCCATATAATCTACAACCTCGCCTAAAGTTTGTTTTTTCTCAGCAACTTCTTCTGAAATTAAAGTAATGTTTGGCTGAGTTTTTAAAGCACACTCTAAACCAATGTGCGACGCTGAACGTCCCATCAATTTAATAAAGTGCCAGTATTTTTTTGCTGAATTGGCATCACGTTGAATGTTACCAATCAATTCTGAATATACTTTTGTAGCAGTGTCGAAACCAAACGAAGTCTCGATCATTTCGTTTTTCAGGTCACCATCAATTGTTTTCGGACATCCGATTACCTGAACACCAGAATCGATTTTAGCGTAGTACTCGGCCAATACACAAGCGTTTGTGTTTGAGTCGTCGCCACCAATAATTACCAGCGCGTTAAGGCTAAGATCTTTTGCAATCTCCAAACCTTTATCAAATTGTGCTTCTTCTTCCAGTTTTGTACGGCCCGAACCAATAATATCGAAACCACCGGTGTTACGGTACTCGTCGATAATATCAGCAGTAAGTTCCATGTATTTGTGGTCAACCAATCCACCTGGTCCGCCTAAGAAACCATACAATTTACTATCAGGATGGATATTTTTAATACCATCGAAAATTCCTGAGATTACGTTGTGTCCGCCCGGAGCCTGACCTCCTGAAAGGATTACACCAACATTAACAGGTTGTTTTTCGGCAGCCGCATCAGCAGCTTCGAAGGTAATTAACGGCATTCCGTAAGTATTCGGAAACAGTTCTGCAATTTCTTTTTGGTCGGCAACCGATTCGGTTTTTGCACCCTCAACCAATTTTACATTGCCTTTTAACGATTTAGGCAGCTTAGGCTGATATTTAGCCCTTTCTTTTTGTAATGCGCTAATACTCATGTCTGTTTATTTTTTAGCCGGAAATTGAAAACAACCTTCCGGAACAAAACTTTAACCGATTAACCGGCTTCAGTAATTATTAATTATTGATTTCTAATTTTTTAAGCAGACCAAAAATAAGGGAATTTGCGATGAAAACCTATGTTGAAAAAACAGGATGAACTGATTTAAAGTAAAGTTAAAAGGGAATCAACCAAATCCCTTCAATAATTAGGTTTGAGGCGTTAAAATGTTGATTGTAACGAAATACTGAAGACATACGCCATGGGCTTCAAAGAAAAAAGGATGTCATCTTTTCAGAAAGAAGACATCCTTTTATTCAACTGGTGCAAATCGATAAATTCGTGAATTATAAAGCAAGCAACTTCTGATAAGCCACCACATCAAGTATGCGCCCGAACTTCTCTCCTACCTGTTTAAAATGCCCGCATTTTTCGTAGCCCATTCGCTCGAACAGTTTTACACTGGCTTCGTTTTCGGCAGTAATAATTCCCATTAGTACAACTATCCCAACTTCCAACGCTTTTTGTTCCATCTGGAGCAAAACTTCGCGGCCAATGCCTTTTCCAAAATATTCAGGCTTAAGATAAATGGTTACTTCGGCGGTGCGGTCGTAGGCGGCACGCGGTTTATAGCGCCCCAGGTAACAATATCCGGCTACTTCGTTATCAAAGTAAATCAGGAACGACCTGAAACGGCTATCGCCTATGGGTAAAATGACTTTCAAGTCGGCCTCGCTTACCGAGCCGGTATGAAAGGTAGCTGTTGAATTAGCGATGTAATAATTATAAATGTCTTTAATCAGACCTAAGTCTTTCTCCTTCAGTATTTCGATGCGAAGTGATTTATTCATCTATCAACTTATTTTACGGCTATCGTTTCAATTTCGACCATTACCCCCAGCGGCAGTTCCTTTACAGCAAAAGCAGCTCTTGCCGGTGGAGTCTCGCTGTAATATTTTCCGTAAACTTCGTTCATAGCTTTAAAATTGGCCATATCGCTTAACAGGCATGTCGATTTTACTACGTCGGAAAAAGAATAACCGGCCTCGGATAATATCTCGCCAATGTTTTTCATTACCTGCTCGGTTTGCTCTGTAATTCCGCCTTCAACAACTTTCATGGTTGCCGGATCGAGTGGCACCTGTCCTGAAATATAAAGTGTTCCGTTTACCTCAACAGCCTGGCTGTATGGCCCAATTGCCGCAGGTGCTTTTTCTGTAGCTATAATACGTTTCATCTGATTAAATTTTTGCTGTGAAGATACCAAAAGATGCCCCAATTTTCAAGCCCGGCTATTAACCAATAAAACTTATTAATGGAAAGAAAACAAATGCATATTTTCGATTATTGTTAAATGCGGAAGGGGCCATTTTTATCTAAAAATATATCCTTCCGCACTTAAAAGGCCTTATTTTTTTGTAAAAACATTGCCTTCCGCAGTTAAAGGAGGGCATTTTCTTGTAAAAATGTATCCTTCCGCACTTAGAGGGGGTCATTTTTTTATAAAAACACTGCCTTCCGCACTTGGAAGGGGTCACTTTTTGGTAAAAACACTGCCTTCCGCACTTGGAAGGGGTCATTTTTTGGTAAAAACACTGCCTTCCATATGCGGAAGGATACATTTTTGCGTAAAAACGCTGCCCTCTAACTACAGAAACAAACGTTTTTACAGTGTAATTATCGCTTAGAAATTAAAGTTATCGTAGTGGCTTTGCTGTTTCTGGATTTTCAAATCCTGCAGCATCGACGAAGATGCACTAATGGTAAAACTGTAACTTTTGCGGTAGCCAAAAGGCACAAAGTTAAACGACATATTCCAGCAGTGCAGGTCGCGGTTCAGGCGGAACGAGGTTAATGCAAACTCCCCTTCCTGAATATCGAAGTTGGTCATGGCACTCATTTGCCATTTATTGGTAATACTAATATTTCCGCGTAAACCTAAAGTTTGGGTAACCCGCCCATTCGGATTACTGGCACTGGTTGCGCCGGTATAGTTTAAACTGTAGTCGAAACCAAAATCCCAGGGCATACTAAAATCAAGATAGTCATCAAAAATAGGTGGAAGCACTTCTTCCGGAGGCCCGGGAGTTTCATCCTCATTGTTGCCTTCGTTATTGTCGCCCTTTTTCTTGTCTTTCGAGTTAAAATTCATTCCGAACGAAAGGTTGGCCCGGGTTACACGTCCCAGTTTACCAATACCACTGCGTTCGTTCCAGGCATATTTATGTATACGACTGTAGTTCTCATCCACCATATACGGGTCGACCGTGGTTCCCATATTAATACTTACACCTGCTACGGTAGTACGCGCACGAATAGAAAACGGAGCCAAATTTAATGAGTCGCGAATCAGGTCATACGATGAAGAAATACTCAGGTTGTCAATAATTTTTACCTTCTTGTATTTCTGTTCTTCATCGGTTTTGGTGGAATCGCGCGTATCCAGCTTTTTCATTTCCAGGTTGTTGTTCACCGAGAAATTTATAGATCCCGATTCTCCTCTTCCGGGCGAACCACCATAAATACCTCCTAAATTGGTATCAAAGTAGCGGGTATTTCCTTCATCATCAACCTGTACTTCCTGCCAGTATCCGTAATGCTCCTTGCCAAAATCGGGGCGGTAACTAAACGATACCGAAGGTGTCATTTTGTGGCGAATCCGCTGTATTTTGGAATTCGGATTTCGTGGTGCATAAAAACCATAAATATTGGTTGATGCGCTTATACTGTATGAATAATCGTAAACACGGTTTAGTCCGGTAATTGTATCGATCTGAACATTATCGGGAATGCCTGAAGGATTGTCGGGAAACTCACCTTCTTCAACATAGTTGTAGTTGTATTTTTTAAAGTACCATTTTTCGTTATAACTAATGCCCGGGCTAAAATTAACGGTACCTAAATTAAAACTGGGGAACGATATGGGCAGGTTATGGCGAATACCGTTTTTCCAGTCGGTAGCAAACGAACTGCTAAGTATTTCGCTTTCCTTGGCATTTATCGAGTTTCTGAAGTTAGCGGTATAGTTAATACCAAATTTTTCGTAGAACTTCACCGATCCGCTACGGTTCTTTTGCCTGAGCGGATAAATTTTTGCCATGTTAAAGGTCATTTCGGGCAACGACAACGACATGGTGCTGTCCTTGGTATTTTGCGAATGACGCAGGTTCATCGAAAAATTAAAGGGTGTATTCTCAAATTTTCGTGAATACGAAATACTCGACGATTTTGTGGTCGTCAGGTAATCGTTCATGTTGTAGGCATTTTGTTTATCGTAGCCACTCGACGAAACGTTCACACTTGCCGAGAATGTTTGGTTAGGATTGGCTTTTGCATCCTGCGAGTGCGACCACAAAATTTTATACTGTGTGCCTACCGAGTAATTATCCAAACCTTGCTCACCATATTTGTTTTTGGCATATTCAAAACCAAAATTACCGCCAAACTTGTAACGTTTTTTGTAATTCGTTTTCATACGTGCCCCCCACGAACCACGCGAATAAATATCTCCCTGAACCGCCAAATCGAAATATTCGCTTGCTGCCCAGTAATATCCTCCGTCGCGCAGAAAGAATCCACGGTTTTGCTCCTCACCGTATTTTGGAATTAATATACCCGACGAATAAGTTGGCGAATTGGGGAAATAGCCAAACGGAATAATGGGGAAATACAATGGGAAATCCTCTAAAACCATGTAGGCCGGTCCGGTAATAATCTTTTCGTTCGATATAACCTTGGCTTTTGTAAGGTGCAAATAAAAGTGTGGATGATCGGCATCGCAGGTGGTATATTTGGCATCCTTGGTAATAAACACTTCTTCGCCAATCTTTTTGGTACGGTCGCTGTGAATAAAACCTTCGCCCTGTGCCGAAACAACTTTAGTAATAAACGCCTTTTCGGTTTCGAAATTATAGCGCATCGTTTCCGACTCGTATTCTTCTGAACCTTGCCGGAACATCGGTTTTTGCGTCATCTCTCCCACCGAATCAAGCACTCCTTCGGCATAAATTTCCTTGGTTTCCAAATCCAGTTCAATATAATACGCCTCCAGTTCAATATTTTGGTAAGTAACTTTTGCCTGGTTATATAAATACACCTTTTGCCCATCGAGCGAAACAATCATCGAGTCGGTGGCTGCATAATCAATGGGCGCATCAATTACCGGCTTTTCTTCTTTTACCATTCCCATGGTGTCAATACCGGTACTATCGATTAAAATGGTATCCTGCGCGCTGATATACTCCGACAAAATGGAATCGGGAACCTGCTGTTGCGGAGCCACACTAATGGTTGGTTCCTGAGCTAAAATCAAAAATGGAGCTACCAGGAATAAATATGTAATGATTATTTTATACAAAATGTTTTCTGCGTTTCAAAATCTACTTGGCTGCACAAAAATATAAATATGGCGTATACTAAAGTGCTATAAAATGTAAAATAATGCTAATATTTCTATTTTTACGTTTATAAGCCGTAAGCGGGGCAAAGCAAATAAATAAAATGATACCGAACAAATACTAATACTCCGCTCTTATATGTTTATATATAAAAATACAGATCAGATATTTACATGACACAACAAGGTTTAAAATTACTTCTGTTCATTTGTAGCGTTTGTTTTGCCGTACAATCTTTTTCAGCAAATCTTTTTTCGGCTGAAAACCAAAAAGAAGGCATTTCGGTAGTGGTAATCGACCCCGGACATGGGGGCCGAGACCTTGGCGCGTCGTTTGGTAACGTACTTGAAAAAAACATTGTATTGGATATTGCCCTAAAACTGGGAACAACAATAAAAGAAAACTACCCCGATGTAAAAGTGGTTTACACACGCACCACCGATGTTTTTATACCATTATATAAACGGGCCGAAATTGCCAATAAAAACGAGGCCGATCTTTTTATATCGATCCATGTGAATGCGGTTGGTGCCCGAAGTGTGCAGGGAACCGAAACTTTTGTTCTGGGGCTTCACCGAAACGACGACAACCTTGAAGTAGCCAAAAAGGAAAATGCTGTAATTCTGCTGGAAGACGACTACAACACTACTTACGAAGGATTTGACCCGAATTTGCCCGAATCGTACATCATGTTTGAAACCATGCAGGAAGAGTTCCAGGGACAAAGTGTAATGTTGGCATCGAGTATCCAGAGTGAATTTCGCGATTATGCCAAACGGATCGATCGCAGCGTAAAAATGGCAGGTTTTCTGGTTTTACGCGAAACAACCATGCCCAGCGTGTTAATCGAAACCGGTTTTATCAGTCATAACGGCGAGCGGCAATACCTTAGCAGCGAAGCCGGAAGAACACGACTTGCCTATGCCATTTTCAGGGCTTTCCGCGAATATAAATCCGCTATCGAACAACGCAGCAGTTTTCATTTGGTAACAGAAACCGAGGTGCAGCCAGTAAACATTCAAAGTTCCGGTTCAGCCCCCTCAGAACTGCCATTGGCTCAATCCGGAAGTCAGGCTCCTAAACAAAAAACTGATGATATATTTTATACGGTACAAATAATGGCCTTAACACGAAAAATGGAAGCTACACCAGCCAATTTTAAGGGCGAACAAAATATCTTTCGGGTAGAAGGACAAAACCTCAACCGCTACTTTTCGGGTAACTTTAAAACAATTGAAGAAGCCGAGCAGGAACAACGCCGAATAAGCCCGAAATACCCCAACGCTTTTGTGGTTGCTTTCAAAAATAATAAGTTAATTTCGGTAAAAAAGGTATCAGAGCAGTGATTAATCCCTCGGGAATTGGCTACTTTTACATTAAAATCTTATTTTTCCGCCATGAAGAATGCAAAGTACACCAAACTTGGAATTTTAATCGTCTTTTCATTTGCCGTACTCATTTGGGGTTTAAGCTATTTGAAAGGCAACGACATATTTAAACAAAACGACTATTACCATGTGTATTACAACCGTATTGACGGGCTGGTAAAATCAAACGATGTAACACTCAACGGCTATAAGGTTGGACAGGTTACCGAAATACAATTTGCGCCAGACAACTCCGGGCGGCTGATTGTAACTTTCTCCGTTAATTCTTCATTCAAAATTCCGGTAAAATCAACCGCACGTATTATTAGCAGTGATATTATGGGAACACGTTCGATCGAAATTGTGTACAGTGGCGAAAGCGAATTGTATGAATCGAACGATACTATTCAGGGATCGATTGAAGCAGGACTCAAAGACCAGGTAAGCATGCAGGTACTTCCGCTAAAAAATAAAGCAGAAGAATTGCTGAGTACTGTTGATTCGGCCATTACTGTGCTTACCATTATTTTTAATGAAGATGCACGCGAAAACCTCACCACCAGTTTTGCCAAAATAAACCAAACTGTTGAAAACATTGAAGCAACAACTGCCGACCTCCAGGAGATAATGGCCTCGGAAAAAGGAAATGTAAAAAATATTGTTTCGAATATTGAAGAGCTAACCTCCACTTTTAAAAATAATGCAGCCGAATTTGAGGCCACCATACAAAACCTGAATCGATTTTCAGACACGCTGGCCAATGTTTCAGTTACTCCTGTTTTAAATAATCTGGCCAACGCATCGGCAGAAATTGAAAATATACTGGAGAAACTGAACAGCGATGATAATTCAGCCGGCCTGTTGCTTAACGACGATGAATTATACCAGTCGATAAATACACTTTCGGAGAATATGGGTTTCCTTATCGGCGATATTCAGCAAAATCCCAAACGTTACCTCCAGGTTTCGGCATTCGATTTTGGCAAAGAAGTTTATATTAATACCAAAGACGATGCTTCGTCGAAAGATATTGTATTTAAAGTTCACCTGCTTTCAACCAAAACACAATTGGGTACTGACGCTGAAATTTTTGAAGAAATCGATGATGTGGAAGAATTCACAACAGGGAATGTTTATAACTATTTAACCGGTGCAACAAGTAAGTACAGCGAGATAGAAGAAATCTATCAAAATTTACGTTTACAATTTCCCGAATCGAGTATCGTTGCCTTTAAAAACGGCCAACTTATCAAGCTTAAAAAGGCTTTGAAACAGATACGGTAATTAACCGGCGATTGTTGATAGCTATTAACCCGAAAAAGCAACCCTACCAGACCCCACCAGCTATATAGTTATCGTTCAATCACTTAAAAATAAACCGCTGATTTTTAAACACTTATAAATATTTCAGAAAATTAAAATTTTAAATACCTGACTTATAACCAACTATGACAAAAGTTATTTTTCCAATAGAATTATGATTTTTTTTTTAACTTTTTTTTCGCAACTTTTGTTCTCGGAATACCACTAGGGAAATTTTTTTGTAGAACCTCATTATCCAGCAATTGTAAATGAACAACGAATACAGATCTGCATGGGAAAAATGCCTCAACGTTATTAAAGATAACGTTCCTAGCAGCAGTTTTAAAACCTGGTTTGAACCGATAGAACCGGTTAAATTGGAAAATAAAGTATTAACAATTCAGGTGCCAAGTGCCTTCTTTTACGAGTACCTTGAAGAACAGTTTATCGACATTCTTCGCAAGACACTTCGTATGGTTTTGGGTAACGGAGCCAAATTGGAATATAACGTTGTTTTAAGCAATAAAAACAGTAATGAACCGTATACTGTTAGTTATCCAACGAATAACAACAACAAAATTCAAAATAAACCACTTACTGTGCCATTAAAAGCGGAGGAAAAAGCAACAATAAAAAATCCATTTATAATTCCGGGGATCCAGAAATTACAGATCGACCCGCAATTAAAACCGGACAATACTTTCGAAAATTTTGTAGAAGGTGATTGTAACCGACTGGCACGCAGTGCTGGTTTTGCCGTTGCTCAAAATCCGGGAGGAACAGCTTTTAATCCTTTAATGATTTACGGTAACTCAGGTTTGGGGAAGACTCACTTGTCGCAGGCTATTGGTATCCAGGTAAAAGAAAATTTTCCCGACAAAGTGGTTTTGTATGTAAACGCAAATAAATTTCAAACGCAATTTACCGAGGCAACGCGTAATAATAACCGAAACGACTTTTTACATTTCTACCAAATGGTTGATGTGTTGATTCTTGACGATGTGCACGAATTTGCAGGAAAAGAAAAAACACAAGAAACATTCTTCCACATTTTCAACCACTTGCACCAAATGGGTAAGCAGCTGATTTTAACATCAGATAAACCGCCTATTGAATTGAAAGGAATGGAACAGAGACTCTTGTCGCGTTTTAAGTGGGGACTGACTGCTGATTTGCAAACACCCGACTTTGAAACTCGTATGGAAATTCTGCGTCGTAAAATTTATAAAGACGGCATTACTCTTTCGGATGAAGTATTGGAATATATTGCGTCGCACGTAACCAATAATGTTCGCGAGCTGGAAGGTGCATTGGTTTCATTGCTGGCACAGTCGATGTTGAACAAGCGCGAAATAACGCTTGAACTGGCTGCCAAGTTGATTAACAAACTGGTTAAAAACTCAAAACGCGAACTTTCTATCGAGTACATTTCAAAAGTAGTTTGCGACTATTTCAGCATGCCGGTTGATGCACTGCAAACCAAAACAAGAAAACGCGAAATCGTTCAGGCACGGCAAATTGCCATGTATTTCTCGAAAAGTTTAACGAAATACTCGCTGGCAAGTATCGGGGCACAAATTGGAAGTAAAGACCACGCTACGGTACTCCACGCTTGCAAAACTGTAAACAACCTGAAGGATACGGATAAGAATTTCCGACAGTTTGTTGAAGACATAGAAAAGAAACTAAAAATGTAATACCGGCAGGCTTTTAAGCCTGCCTTTTTTTTTGCCCGTATGATATATCTGATACTGTGCATCCTTTCATCATCAATGATCTATGTGATTTTCAGAGTTGCAAAAAATTACAATTGTAAACTTCAATCGCTGATTACGATAAACTATTTGGCTGCCGGTTTACTGGGCATTCTTTTATTTCAACCTTTTGCTGATGGCAATACTCCGGCTGCACTACCCCATTGGATGCCTTTCGCCGTAATCCTCGGGATTCTTTTTATTGCCATGTTTTACCTGATTGGTTACAGCTCGCAAAAAGCTGGGATTACCGTAACAACATTGGCCAATAAACTATCGCTGGTTTTCCCGGTAACATTCTCACTGATCTATTTTAACGAACAGCTTTCATCTTTAAAAGCTATCGGAATTGTTACGGCCATAATTGCCATTGGATTAACGGTTTATAAAAAAGAGATCAACCGAACAAACCTTATTTATATTGTTTTGCCGCTGTTTCTCTTTTTAGGAAGTGGACTAATCGATTCGATTGTGAAATACGTTCAGGCTGTAAAAATATCGGAAAGTGAAACATCATTATATACCATTCTCGTGTTTATCGTTGCCTTTATATGTGGAGTTATTGTATCCGTTATCACCAAAACGTACCGCCAGCGTTTAAACCCTGCAACGCTTATTTTCGGAACACTTTTGGGTGTGGTGAATTTTGGCTCACTGTATTTTATTATAAAGGCATTAAATAAATCAGGGTTGGAAAGTTCGTTGGTTTTCGCCTTGAATAACATGGCAATTGTAGCATTTACAGCCATTTTAGGCAACCTTCTTTTTAAAGAACGGCTGAATAAAATTAACTTTGCGGGTGTTGTTTTAGCACTTATCAGTTTATATTTCATGTTGTAATGGACGATCAATATAAAACCATAGAAACACCAAGTACCGGCTACTTTAAAGACAAAGGCAGCAAATTTTACTCGTATGCCTATCCCTTAAAAGATGAAGAGGAAGTAAAGGATTTGGTTGCCGCATTAAAAAAAGAACATCATAGTGCACGCCATCACTGTTATGCCTGGCGACTGGGCACCGAAGAAATTCGTACCCGTGCCAACGACGATGGCGAACCTTCATCAACGGCAGGGAAACCCATTTTAGGGCAATTGCAAAGCTATGAAGTAACCAATATTCTGGTAGTGGTAGTTCGATATTTTGGCGGTACACTGCTTGGCGTTAGCGGCCTTATCAATGCCTATCGGGAGGCTACGGTTGAAGCACTGAACAATGCCGAAATTATATCAAAACTTATTGAAATTCAGTATGAACTTAAATTTGAATATGCCATGCTGAATACCGTAATGAATAAACTAAAACAGGATAATTACGATATTGTAACAACTGATTTTCAAGAAAGCTGCCGGCTGATTTTTAAAACACGAAAATCAGAGGATGAAAGGGCTTTCCAATCGTTTAGCGAGATCTACGGGGTAGAAATAAAAAGGCTGGATTAGCATTTTATGTGTTAATAAAATGCTGATAAGTACGTCACACTATTTTTGACAAACGTTAACTAACACTGTATTTTTGAACTATGATGCTACGCGTGATATTCCACTCTAATTCTCTTGAGCGAGGCACTAAAAAACGCTTTGAGAAGGTTTCTTTTTCCCATCGCTGCATCAGACGATTTTTAAAAGCAATCGTATTTTTCTATAAAAAAGGTTCTACTTTTTTAGCAATTA
>NZ_JBFHGM010000027.1:0-31842 GCF_041583095.1 Draconibacterium sp. | reverse complement strand
CCATTTGCTACTGTAAAACGACGAGCCCTGAATTTCAGGTATTGAACGCAGTAGTCGGATCTGCTTTGTTAGCTGGTCGGGCTCGGTCCACTCTTTGGTTTGTGAACTGCTGCTTACCTTGTATGGTGCCTGCCCAATGTACATGGCGCGGCCGTAAGCATGATCTTTCCACCAATTGGCCAGCAGCTGAAAATCAACAGTAGGATGCCCGATTTGCCAGTACAGCTGAGGTAGTGTATAATCGATCCAGCCTTCTTTTTGCCACTTTATAATGTTGGCATACAATTGATCGTAGTTGGTCGTTCCGGCTTTTGTGTCGGAGCCTAACGGATCGTCGGTTTTATTTCGCCATACACCAAACGGACTGATACCAAATTTAACCCATGGTTTGGTGGCTTTTATCGAGTCGTTCAGCATTTTAATGGTTATATCTACATTCTCGCGGCGCCAGTCGGCTTTGTTTTCAGCAGTAAATCCACGGTTGTAGAATTTGAACGATGTTGTATCCGGAAACTCTTCTTTTAAGGGGTAGGGGTAAAAATAATCGTCGAAATGAATGGCATCAACATCATAACGATTAACAATGTCCTGCACCACATGGGTTACAAACTCGCGGGCTTGTGGTAATCCTGGATCAAAATACAAGCGGTTGCCGTATTTTAATATCCACTCGGGATGACGAAATGCAATGTGATCGATGGAGAGCGGGTCATCAAGATTTTGAGCTACCCGGTAGGGATTCAGCCAGGCATGCAGTTCCATTCCGCGTTTGTGGCATTCTTCGATCCAAAACTTCAACGGATCGTAAAAAGGCAGCGGTGCCTGCCCCTGAACACCGGTGAGGTAACGCGACCATGGCTCCAGATCCGATTGATAAATAGCATCGGCAGCGGGTCGAACCTGCAAAATAATGGCATTCATGCCTAAACTTTTATGTAAATTTAAAATATCGATGATTTCACGTTTTTGAGCGTCGGTGCTTAACCCCGGTTTCGAGGGCCAGTCGATGTTAACAACCGTAGCTACCCAAACGGCTCTGAATTCGTATTTGGGTTGCGATTGGGCAATGATAGAAAGGAACAGGAAAGCAAAAAGAAGGACTGATAGCTTTTTCATACGATTAAAATCTATTGTTTGAAGGCATCGTATGTACCCGCACCTCTATGATTAATTTCGGAGTGTTGGATTTAGATGCTCGTTTCATAATAAGTACATTCTTGGACACAAAAATAAGAGAATGTTATCTTGTGGGAAACGAAAAGGGTAGAATTTACTATGTGAGTCTATCAACTAAAAAAAATTGATATCTTTGTGCCAGATATACGAAGTAAAAAAGTAAACGATATTTAAGACAAACAACGGGCTTGTCGTTCTGGCAAGTTTGTGGTTTATTAGGTTTAGTTGGTTTAGGTTAAAAAGGCTGTCAGAAGGGCAGCCTTTTCTTTTTATAAATTTTTGGAACTACTAAACTTAAACTGTGTAAATCAATTCGATCTGTGTTATCAGCGTTCCAAATACAATCTTCAACATAAAAAACAATCATGATTCACGGGAATCACCAACATGAATGAAAGTAAAGTCTGTTAACAGCATTTCATAAAAATGGCCAGATTACAAGGCGCACACAACGATTGAGCATTGAACAACTTACTGATTGCGCCTTTAAATTACCGCAAATCAACCCCGGGTTTCACCCGAGCTTAGTCACATTTTATCCCTTCGGGATATTGAGCTGAATTACAAAGTTTAGACGAGTTTATTGACCTGCAATGTTGCAATTGCAAGTTTTTATGACGCTGGAAGCGTCGAATGTGAATAACCCGGTGCGTAGCGCCGGGATGAAATGACCAAAAGGGAAATCGTCCGGAAAGAAAGCAGATCGAAGCCAGATGGTTCTCCCGGACGAAACTCAAACAGCAATACACGTAAAAAGATGGGGACTTTCAGAAAAAAGGCTGCCGGATTACTCCAGCAGCCTTAGATTATAGTTTTTTTATGATTGAGAACTACCTTTTCATTATTCCATAGCACATAATCTTCAGAATAATATCAACGCTGCGTTCCAGGTTAACATCGCTGTAGTTTCCTGCGGCAAGTGGCATTTCAAGTCCTTTAATAGCGGTGGTAATACCAATGGCTGCCAGGTTAAAATCGTAAATCTCAAATTCATTTTTACGAACGCCTTCTATCAGTATCCGTTTAATCATTCGGATCTCGTCCTGCTCGTATTTAAGTTTTACCTCGTCGATAAATCCAACGGCGGTAACATCGTTTTCAATAGCATGATAGAAATTCGCCAGATTACGGAATGTGGCCATTTTAGTTAAAATGTAATCGCGTAACTTGTCCACCGGATCGGTGTTTCTGTTTATCACAATCTCAAGTTCGTGCGCCAAAATATCAACCTCTTTCATAATAACTGCCTGAAAAAGGTCTTCTTTACTTTTAAAGTAGTAGTAAAGCGAGCTTTTCCCTTTGCGAACAGCATTGGCGATGTCGTCGAGTGTGGTTTTCTTGTAGCCGTATTTGCTGAAAATTTCACGGGCAATCTTTAGGATATTTTCCCTGTTTACATCCTTCTTATTCGCAGTATCCGCTGAATTTTGCATGAATTGAAACGTTTTTGTCTGTGTTAAAACTTGGCCAAATATAACTATTTATTTTAGCTGTTATTATTTTTTAGAACATTTTACTCTGGCAGACGACATTTACTTTGCTTTGTTGAATGCCCTGTATCTGGTTGAAATCTATTTTGATAATATTCGAATAGCTACTCTTTCTCTTGTTCTGCCAGTCTGAAGTCGAGCTGCTTTCTTTCAAGATTAGTGCGCCAAACACGTACATTTATTTTTTCGCCCAGCTGAAAACTTTTCCGAGAATGACGTCCAACCAAGGCATAATTTTTTTCATCGAAAATATAAAAATCGTCATCCATTTGCGCAATCGGAATCATGCCTTCAATTTTATTCTCCAGCTCCACGTAAATTCCCCAATCGGTTACACCCGAAATAGTTCCCGGGTAAGTTTTGCCGATATGATCCTGCATAAACTCCACCTGCTTATACTTTATCGAGGCCCGTTCGGCATTGGCTGCTTTGGCTTCCATGTCGGACGAGTGTTTGCAAAGCCCCTCATATTTTTGCTCGTTAACCGAACGTGCTCCGTCTAAATATTTCTCTAGCAGACGATGCACCATCATATCGGGATAGCGCCTGATTGGCGATGTAAAGTGTGTATAATAATCAAACGAGAGTCCGTAGTGCCCGATGTTTCGGGTTGAATATGCAGCTTTGGCCATTGTTCGGATGGCCAGTGTTTCAACCACATTCTGCTCGTTTTTGCCTTTTACTTCAGTAAGTAATTTATTTAGCGATGTTGAAATGGCCCGCGGCGTTGACAGTTGAATGCCGTGTCCAAAACGTTTGATAAAAGTATTGAACGACGAAAGTTTGTCTGGATCAGGTTTGTCGTGAATACGGTAAACAAAGGTTTTCGGCGTTTTCTTTTCCGGAACCTTACCAATAAACTCGGCCACTTTTTTGTTGGCGAGCAACATAAATTCCTCAATCAGGTGGTTCGATTCTTTCGATTCTTTAAACGATACTGAAATGGGTTTTCCTTTCTCGTCAATTTCAAATTTCATTTCCACCCGCTCAAAAGCAATCGATCCGCTATCGAAACGTTCGTCGCGCAATTTTATCGCCAGTTCGTTGAGTTTTAGCACCTCTTCAGAAAAATCGCCCTGCCCGGTTTCAATTATTTCCTGGGCTTCTTCGTAGGTAAATCTTCGGTCCGAATGGATGACTGTTTTTCCAAACCACTGTTTTTTTACTTTAGCATCTTCGGTAATTTCAAAAACGGCCGAAAAACACAATTTATCCTCGTTTGGACGAAGCGAACAAACTCCGTTCGACAAGCGCTCGGGAAGCATCGGAACAACCCGGTCGACCAGGTAAACAGATGTTGCGCGGTCTTGCGCCTCGTTTTCAATAATGGTATTTGGCCGCACGTAATGCGTAACATCGGCAATGTGCACGCCAACTTCCCAGTTTCCGTTGTCCAGTTTTTTCAACGACAGCGCATCGTCAAAATCTTTTGCATCAGCCGGGTCGATGGTAAATGTGATTGTTTTGCGCATATCGCGCCGCTTTTTAATCTCTTCTTTCGGAATTTCAAGCGGAATTTTCTCGGCAGCCCTATCTACATTTTGAGGGAATTTGTGTGGCAGTTCAAACTCGGCCAGGATAGCGTGCATTTCAGCATCGTTATCGCCGGTATCGCCCAGCACTTCAATGATTTCACCAAAGGGGCTACGCGCATTTTGTGGCCAGTCTTTAATTTCGGCAATGGCTTTTTGCCCGTCCTTTGCCCCGTTAAGTTTTTCTTTCGGTATAAAAATATCGAAGCCAACTTTCCCTGACGGAATCAAAAACGCAAAGTTTTTGGTGGTTTGAACTGTTCCTACAAATATTGTTTTTGCGCGTTCGAGGATCTCGGTTACTTCGCCTTCCAAATCATGTTTCTTACGCCTTGCATAAACATGGATCCGTACTTTATCGCCTTCCATGGCGTGGTTTAAGTTGCGCGATGAAATTACAGCCGGTTGCTCCAGCTCGTCGCTAACGACGTAGGCAAAACCTTGTGGCTGCATTTCAATAATACCCGTAACTTTTCCGGTACGTGCTTTCAGTTTGAATTTTCCACGTGAGATCTGATCAACGTAACCATCGTCGGCCAATTCCTGAAGGGCAACGTTAATCAATTTGCGTGTTTCCGGATCTTTTATGCTCAGCGCGCCTGAAATCTGGCGGTAATTAACTGTCTTTCCGGGGTTTTCGTAAAGTGTTGATAGTATGGCGTTTTTTAGCTTTTTCTTGTTGAATGTACCGCCGCGTTTCCTTTTGTGCAGCTTATTCTTTTTCTTTCTTCCCATTTTGTTTGTATTATCACAAGCAAGTTAAAATAATTATTATTCATGTTTCAATAATAAATACGGAAGTTGCGAACAATCTCGAATCGAACTCTGGTAAGTATAAGTTTATTTCGGAATATTTAACAACTTGGCACCTCCTATATTTACAGGAATTTGTATGTTTGTAAACCATTTTAAGGGTTCGGTATTTTGCCTGCGAACACCTTGAAAACAGACATTTTAAGCCTATGAAGTTAAAGGGGAAACTACCGTTTTTTATTGTTGCAATGCTGGCCTGGGTTGTCATAATTTCATCGTGTGCCAATATGGGTATGCCAGCCGGAGGACCACGCGACTCGGTGCCGCCGGTTTTGCTGGAAACCAGCCCGGAATACCGCGCATTGAACTTTGATAAAAACAATGTCAGATTTACATTCAACGAATATTTGCAAACGGATAAAATATCGGAGCAACTGGTGATTTCGCCCCCGCTGGAGAAGCGTCCGTTGATAAAAACCAAATCGAAAACCCTGATCATCGAATTCAATGAGGATTTAAAAGACAGCGTGACGTATTCGCTCGATTTTAAAAATTCGATTGTAGATAATAACGAGCAAAACCCGCTTAAAAACCTGCGTTTTTCGTTTAGCACCGGCCCTGAATACGACTCGTTACGGGTGGCAGGGCGCGTAATAAATGCCTTTAATCTTGAGCCAAACGAAGATGGTTCGTTATTGATTATGCATTCAAATTTGCACGATTCGGCCGTATTCAGGGTTCGCCCCGATTACATTGCAAAAACCGACGAGGAAGGTTTGTTTATGATCGATAATATTGCTGCAGGTACCTATAATTTGTTTGCCATTAACGACATGAACAACGACCTGATGTATAATGAAGGTGCAGAGGAAATTGCTTTTCTGGATACATTAGTAATTCCTGAGGCGCATTTTCATGCTGAAGCCGATACGATGGTTAGTGGCGTTGACTCGATGTTGATTCTGGGGCATACACATTTTTCTCCAGAGCCGTTTTACATGCGCTATGTGATGGAAGATATTTTTGAACAGTATGTTGAATCGACCGTACGCCAGAGCCGCAATAAATGTTTCTTTGAGTTTAATGAATCGATTGCCGATACCTTCTCGGTAAATTTGATCGACCACGATGCAAGCGATTGGCAGCTTTTTGAATACGGGCAGAATAAGGACTCGATACTGATGTGGATTACCGACACAATGGTTTCGAGATACGACTCGCTATATATGGAGTTATGCTATACGCAGCTGGATTCAGCAGGCATGCCATACGTGCAAAACGATACGATATTAATGCATTATGCCGACCCAAAGGTGGAGGAAGAAAAGAAAAGTCGCAGACGGGGAAAGGAAGAGGAAGAAGAGGAAGAGAAGCCGGAACCCATACCGCAGTTTACCTGGCAAACCGATATTCCGTCAACCATGGAGTTGAATGGACTGATTCGCTTTGTATCGCCCGAGCCTGTTCAGCGTTTTAACACTTCGATGGTGAAGATGTATCTTACTGCCGATACCTTGAAAAATGCCCTCCCGATAAATGTACAAGAAGACACTACAAAATACCGGAGTTATTCGATTAGTTACAATTGGGAACCACAAACTGAATACAGCTTTGTGATTGACTCGGCAGCTTGTGTAAATATTTTTGGAATTACAAGCAAGGCCTTTTCGAAAGGTTTTAAAACACGCGAAGAAGATTATTACGGAAGCCTGGAATTTGATTTCTCGAATGTAACAATGCCAATGGTTGTTCAGGTTCTGAAAAATAACGATGAAGAAGTGGTGTTGCGCCAAAAAACTTTTACCAAAGATGGTACAGTGTTGTTCGAATACCTGGCACCCGAAAAGTACAAGGTAAAAGTAATTTACGACGTCAACGGAAACGGTAAATGGGATGCCGGCAGTTTTCAGGACAAAGTGCAGCCCGAACGCGTAGCATATGTGCAGGAAGTAATTAAGCTGCGCTCGAACTGGAGCGAGAGCCACAGCTGGGATTTGACGCCTGATCCACTTTTCAGCAAGAATATTCGCGACAAGGAAGAAGAAGAACGGAAGCGTGAAGAAGCACTGGAGAAACAACGAAAAGAAGAGGAAGAGCAACGAAATAACAGTATGTTCCGACCGGGTGACACTGGTAGTGGCGCTGGTGGTTTTCAGCGGAGATAGGCCGGGTAGCTGCATTTTCGGTTAAAATATCTACCTTTAATAAACTTTATTAATAAAATTATGGCAAGTGTAAGAGACCTTAAAAAAGACATTGATTTGATTATGTCGATGGCTTTAAGCGATTGTTTTTACGTGATGGAATATAACAATGAAGTAGACGAAAAAGCGGTATACGAAATTGCCGGCGATATTGTAAAAAGTCACCGCGAGTTGCGTTTGCGTGCTACTCATCCTGATGGAAAAGATAATCCAAAACTGGTGAAGCAATATTACAAAGAGGTCGTTCAGGATATGCTGTCTGCTGCCGATGCCGCTTTGGAAAGATTGTCGGCCGAGGTGAAAAAAGTAGCCAAGTAGTTACATTAACGTGAAAATTTTGTGAGCAACCACTTTGCCTTTATACCAGGTGGTTAGCTCCCATTTTCCCAGCTTGTCTTCCAGTGGTTCCCAAATGCAATCGCCAAGATAAAACTCGTAATCGTTGGTGCGAATAAACTGTTCGCCGGTAAACGGAGGACGCAAATTCCCTTGATCATCGGTAAATGGAGGATGATCGATCTGAAAATCGACTTTCTCTCCCTTCCCATTTTTAATGTGCAACACGTAGCCAAACTCAGTTCCTATTTCTGCTTTAATTTCGGTGGTAAAATCCAGTATTTTAGGAATGTCCTTACTTTCCCGGTCCCATTTCGAGTACTCGCCGTAACTGTATAGCTTAAATGTTGGTCTGCGTTTTGCCATTGTTAAATAAAATGCAAAAATAGCATTTGTTATCTTTTTTATTTAGAAAGGTTCTTAATTTAGCTCCCTCTAATCGATAGCGTGAAATTAATAAGAAAACATACAAATCTACTGTTTGTACTGATTCTTCCGGTGTATTTGTACATCGTTCAAACTTCAATACAAAATAAACATACCCATGTTTATGCAAATGGTATTGTAGTTGCGCATTCGCATCCAACATCCGATTCGGATGGTTCTGGGAACAATCACAAACACTCGCAGCGTGAGATTAATCTTTATTCCTCGCTGCATTCTGATTTTTATGAAACTCCGGGACTTACCGCTTTCAATTTTGAAGTGCCCGCAGATCATATCGATTATATTATTTACAATGATCAGGAAGTTACAATTCCTGTTTCATTACACACTATTCCCCGGGCACCGCCTGCATAGTTTTCAAAATACTTATTAGCGTTGCAAAACAGCAACCACCCGGCCGTCTGTGTTCAAATGGCTTGTCTTCCATTTTAACCCATGTTTTAGATGGCTGAGGCGATGTATTATCGCTTCTCAAAAAGAACAGATTTAGTAGTTTGAAAACAACATATTACAAATATTATGAAACCCATATATGCAATCTTATTGCTATTCTTTTCATGTCAAATGGTCTGGGCAGAAGAGCCAGAGGACGACAACAAAAATAAAACCGATGCCATGCTTTTTGGCGATGTAAAATCGGGGGAAGAACATATTCCGTTTGCAACAGTAACCCTTAAAGGTACTACGATTGGTACTGCAGCCGATGCAACCGGGCATTTTAAAATGAGCCATTTGCCGCTAGGAAAACAAGTGGTTGTAATTTCGGCCATAGGCTACCAAACGCTGGAAAAAGAAGTGAAAATGGAAGCCAAAAAAAGTATTACAATTTTGGCCGAATTGGAGCCGGATAATATTGGTATTGAGCAGGTTGTGGTTTCGGCCGACAGAAATGCCAAAAGCCGCAAAGAAACGCCAACCATTGTTAACAGTATCAATCCAAAATTATTCGACCGTGTGCAAAGTGTTACCCTAAGCGAAGGACTGAATTTTTCTCCCGGATTACGGATGGAGAACAACTGCCAGAACTGCGGTTTCTCACAGGTACGTATGAACGGATTGGAAGGACCGTATTCGCAGATTCTGATTAACTCGCGCCCGGTTTTTAGCGGGCTGGCCGGTGTTTATGGACTGGAGTTGATTCCCGCCAACATGATCGAACGGGTGGAGGTAATTCGTGGAGGCGGTTCATCGATGTACGGAAGTAACGCCATTGCCGGAACCATAAACCTAATCACAAAAGATCCGGTAACAAACAGTTTCGAAACCTCTGTAAACAATAGTTTTGTGGGCGCCGGAGGCGACTACGATGCAGCCAGCGATTACAACATTAACATTAACGGCTCGTTTGTAACCGACGATTATAAAACCGGTATGAGCATTTTTGGATTTCACCGCAAACGCGATCCTTTTGATGCCAATGGCGACGATTTTTCGGAGTTGGCAAGCATTAACAACACAACAATAGGGGCACGTTTTTACCAGCGTGTGGCAAACCGCGGAAAAATTACCGTTGATTATTTTAATATAAACGAAGACCGCCGTGGAGGAAATAAATACGAGCTTCCGCTACATGAGTCTGATATCTCGGAAAGTGTGCAGCATCAGATTAATTCGGGCGCTTTAAATTTTGACCAGCTACTTCGTGATAACGATAAGTTTTCTGCTTTTGTATCGATGCAGGGGGTTGACCGCGGTTCGTATTACGGCGCCGAGCAAGATCCGTCGGCGTACGGGCACACCGAAGATTTAACTTATGCTGCGGGGTTGCAATACATCCGAAATATTGATTACCTCTTGTTTTCTCCGGCAACAATTACTTCAGGAATTGAGACAAGCGGCAGTTCGTTGGAAGATGAAAAACTGGGCTACTACGATGCTGCAGAAGATGTGCATTACGGAAATACTCAAATTGCCGATCAGGGGATGACCAATTATGGCGCGTTTGTGCAATCGGAGTGGAAAACCGATAAGGTGGTTTTTAGTGCCGGTTTGCGCTACGATCATTACAACATTGAGGAAAAAATAGAAAACAACGACGATGTGAATGGCAATGTAATAAGTCCGCGGGTAAGTTTGTTGTATAATATCGCTGAACACCTGCAGTTCAGAAGTAGTTTTGGCCGTGGTTTCCGTGCGCCGCAGATTTTTGATGAAGACCTTCATATCGAAACTTCAGGATCGAGAAAGGTGCTTCACGAGAATGACCCGAATCTGAAACAGGAATCGTCAAACAGTTTTACGGCATCGCTCGATTATTCAAACGAATTTGGCGATTGGCAATACCAGTTGTTGGTAGAAGGATTTTACACCCAATTGGTTGATCCGTTTGCCAACGAATACGGCACCCCCGACGAAAACGGAACCGTTATTTACACCCGCGTAAATGCCGAAGACGGAGCCCGCGTGCAGGGAATTAATATTGAATTGAACGCCTCGCCATCGCAGAAATTCCAGTTGCAGTCAGGTTTTTCCGTTCAGAAAAGTGAATTTGAAGCCGAACAGGAATTTGGTGAAAAACGCTTTTTCAGAACACCCAATACCTACGGTTATCTGAGTGCGAATATAAGCCCAACACCTGTTTTTGATATTGCGCTTACCGGCAATTACACCGGGAAAATGCTGGTGCCTTATTTTGGCCCGGAACTCGCAAATCCTGAAGTTGGCGAGCTGCGCGAAAGTGATTCTTTCTTCGATACAGGTATAAAACTGTGTTACCATTTCCGTTTATCAGATTACATGAAAGTAGAGCTGAGCGGAGGTGTGAAAAATATCTTTAACAGTTATCAGGAAGATTTTGATACAGGCATCGATCGTGATCCTTCGTATGTGTATGGACCACTATCTCCAAGAACTATTTATTTTGGGATAAAGATCGGAAGCTTGTATTAACCTGATTTAGACTTTTAAATACATGCTTTATGGCTGCCTGGCGAATGTGCCGGGCAGCTTTTTTATGCTTTTTAGTTAAACAGTTTAATACCAAAGAAAACCGACCGCGGTTTTGCCGGGCCGTACACATAACCACTGTCGCGGTTTTTTCCTTTGTCGAAATCATCCTGGTAATTATCGAACAGGTTACTTACGCCGCCAAACAATTCAACTGATGAATCGATTCGTTTTAACCCGAAAGTGTATCCAACTTTTATGTTGTTTTCCATAAACGATGGCGAATCAAAAAGCTCGTCCTGATCGATTGTTCCGGCATCGCCGGGCAACCCGTAATGAGGAACCAGCATTGTTCCGGTATATACGCCTGACAGCGATGCGCTGAACCGGTTCGTTGGAGTCCAGGTTAGAGTGTAATAGCCGTAAGTTTCGGGAGTACGCAAATACTTTTTCTCACCCGGTAATTCCTCTGACCATTGAATCGCGTTGTCGTATTCACTGCTTTGTACAGTTATTCCTCCCTCAATTTGTAGTTTGCGGTCGAAATTGGTGCGCGCTTCAAAAGTAGCACCGTAAACCTGGCTTTTTCCGCCGTTACGTTTTTCCATCAATGAATTTCCGGCGTTATCGGTTCCCACTTCTTCCAAAACAAAAGCATCTTTTAGCTGAGTGTAAAAGCCTTCTAGTGTAAATCCAATAATGTGTTTTTCGGTGGGTTTATCCCAGTTTAGCGATGCACTTACACTTTGCGAACGTTCTTCTTCCAAATCGTCGGCCAGTTTAATGGTTTGTATTCCTCCGCCGGCAAAAGCAATGTGCATATCTGCATCAAAAGCCTGTGGCGCACGAAATCCGGTCGACCACGACAGGCGTAACTGGGTGTACGAATCGGGTTTTAAAAGCAACGAAACGCGCGGATTCAAAATAAGTTTGTCAACGAAATTATGTTTGTCGGCACGCACTCCGGCAAGCAGCGTTGTTTTCTGGGTAATCGACCAGTCGCTTTGAATAAATGCGCCAAAGTTTTTGGTTTGCTGATCGATCAAATAATCGTAAGCCGTAATTTCATCAAAAACATCGTCGTAAATAAACTCGGTACCAACAGTTAGTATGTTAGTTCCGGCGCCAATAAAGTCATTTATGGCGTGGTTTAACTGGGCTCCAAACTGAACGGTTGAGTTTTTTGAATCGCCGTAAGGAGGCGCATTGTTGTAGTCTTGCAATTCCTGTCCGCCATCGGGAGCAATACCTGTAAAATGGTCGCGTTGCGTGTATTGGCCGGCAGAGTAAAGAACAAAACTGGTGCGCATTGTCGGGTTGTAAGTGTAATCAATTCCACCCATTAAAACATTGTGCGTCCGTTCTTCCGATTGTGTTGCCAGGTATGCCGGACCATCAATCATTTCTCCGCCATAGCGGTACTCGTAGGTGCTCGAGAAATTGGCTTCAATCTTCTGGTCTTCGTCGATTTGGAAGAAAGAATTTATGCCAAACGAGTTGTTTTTTATTTCCGGCAATTCCGAGAAGTTATCGTTGTTAGCATCAAAAGCATCGCGCTGGCGGTGGAAAGCATACATCGACATTCCGGCATTACGTTTTTGCGAGAAAGCTGTTAACGTAGCGCTTACATTGTAGTCGAGAGCATCGCTGCCGATAATGGAATTGTTTGAGGTAACTTCATACGAATTTCGCTGCGGCAATTTGGTAATGATATTTACCGTTCCGCCAATGGCACTCGATCCGTACAGAGCAGAGGCTCCTCCGCGAACAACTTCTATGCGTTCAACCATTTCGGTGGGCAGTTGCTCGAGGCCGTAAAGACCCGTAAGCGGACTAAAAACAGAGCGGCCGTTAATTAATATCTGACTGTATGCACCGCCCAGACCGTTCATTCGTAACTGGGTGTAGTTGCAGGTTTGGCAGTCGGTTTCCATGCGCAATCCGGGTTGAAAACTCAGTGATTCAGCAATGGTTTGTGCCGCTACTTTTTCAATGGTTTGGGCATCCAATACATTAACAATCACAGCACTTTCAGTTTGGCGTTTAAATGTTTTTGTGCCGGTAATTACCACTTCATCCATGTGAATGACGTCTTCTTCCAGATCGAACTTAACCTCAACGGTTTCGCCGGCTTTTAATACCACTTGCTTTTTGCTTTCCTTGTATCCGATCATCTTGGCAACAATGGTAAATTCACCAATCGGAAGATCAACCATCATATAGTGGCCGGTAACATCAGTGGTGGTTCCGTGGTTGGTACCTTCGAGATAAATATTTACGAATGGAATGTGTTGGCCTTTCGAAACTACATGCCCGATAATTACGGCATCATAATGGTCTTCCTGTGCAAAAGTGTGTAAAGAAGAGAACAGAAAAATTGTACTTAGGATTAATATGGTTTTTTTCATTTTAATATTTTTCAATCGTATTTTTTTGTTTAAACAAAGGTATTACGGTTTGGTACCTATATTGTATTATTTAGAATAGTTCTAAATAAAGTTAACATAGAAATAACTTAATTGTTTTGAATAAAATTTGGGCAGGTTTGCCACCGCATAAAAGATTATTATTTTTGTTTCGTTTTAAAGGATGGCAAAACCAAAAATTTTAAGTTTATGAGTAGCCAGATTGATGCAATGCAGAAAGATTCGAAAGACATGAGAAACAATATAATTGTTATTGTTCTTGCTGTGGTATTGGCAGTTGTATTGGTGTTGTTTTTTTTGCAACGACGCGATCATAAGGTGATAATGACCGAAATCACGGCTGAGAAGGACTCCATTCAATACCAGTTAACCGAAATCGCTGCCAGTTACGACTCCTTAAAAACCGAGAACGATACAATTAGCGAGCAGTTGTTTGTGGCTCAAACCAAGGTAAGAGATTTGCTGGTTGAGGTAGAGCAGACAAAAAAGGTAAGCTTCTCGAAAATTTCGGACTACCAGAAACAGGTAACCACACTGCGTGGTATTATGCGCGATTTTGTGGTTCAGATTGATTCGCTGAACCGACGTAACGAAGAGCTGATGGCCGAAAACCGTGAGGTAAAACAACAATACAAAGAGGTTGAACAACACAATCAGCAATTGAATCAGGAAAAAGAACGCCTGCAACAGAACCTGAAACGGGCTGCCATGCTCGAAACACGTCAGTTGGTTGCAGAGGCCTTAAATACACGTAGCAAGGAGACCAAATTTGCCAAACGTGCAGCCAAGGTGCGCATTTATTTTGTGCTGGGGCAAAATGCTACTGCCAAACGCGGGCCAAAGCAGATTTATGTACGAATTATGCGCCCCGATCAGCTGTTAATGGTAAAATCGGAAAACGATGTTTTTCAGTTTGAAGATTTGAAAATTCAATATTCGGCAATGCGCGAGGTGGTTTACGAAGGACAGGATTTACCGGTGGCTATTTTCTGGGACAATACCAACGAACCCGAAATGATGGCGGGAACTTATACCGTTAACCTGTTTGCCGACGGAAATGAAATTGGCGAAACAAGTTTTGATATTCAGTAATTGGTAGAAATCGCGATTTATTCGCGCAGGCAATACCTGACTTTCCTTTAAAAATCAAACCTTTTCAGTGTTTCAATAACTGTAAAGATCTATTCTATGGCAACATTTTTATTCGATAAAATAATATTTGGGCCGGTAAAAAGCCGCCGTTTGGGTGTTTCGCTGGGTATAAACTTGCTGCCTACAGAAGCAAAAGTTTGTTCATTCGACTGTATATACTGCGAGTGTGGTTTTACACCTGGCGAATACAAGGAAAAAGTTTCTTTCCCGTCGCGTGCCGACGTGAAAATGCGCCTTGAAGTGAAACTGCACGAAATGGTTGCTGCCAACAAACTTCCCGATGTAATTACCTTTGCCGGAAATGGTGAACCAACTTTGCATCCCGACTTTGTCGGAATTATTGACGACACCATTGCCTTGCGGGATGAAATTACGCCGGATGCCCGTATTGCTGTGCTTTCCAACGCCACCATGATTCACCGCAAATCGGTTTTTGAGGCTTTACTGAAAATAAAAGACAATATTCAGAAACTGGATTCGGCTTTTGAAGAAACAGTAAAATTGCTGGATTGCCCAAAAGGGAATTTTAGCCTGGACAACACCGTTGAGCAATTGATAGCTTTTAACGGGAAAGTGATTATTCAGACCATGTTTGTACGTGGAAGTTATAAAGGAAAAACCATTGATAACACTACTGAAGAAGAGATTTCGGCATGGATTGATTTGCTAAAAAAAATAAAGCCCCTGCAGGTAATGATTTACACGATTGCCCGTGATACGCCAATTGATACTTTGGTAAAAGTTCCGCTTGAAGATTTGAATCTGATTGCTGAAAGAGTTCGTGCAGCCGGTTTTGATGTGCAGGTTTCGGGGTAATCAGGGAGGATCGCTTCAGCCTCTTAAGGCTTTCTATTGACAGCTTCTAAGGGGCTATGAAGCAAGCGCATCACTTCGCATGAAGTTTTACTTTAGGCATACTCAGCAGTAATCATTCGCTTGTAAATCAGCAATATAATGGCTAAATTTAGGAAACAAAACCCCGAAAATGGGCCAAAAGCCCAAAAATCGGGGTTTCCAATTTTGCGTAATGCTGAAAATACAGAGATTTTGCGAGATGGATCAACAAATGTCCTTAAACTTTTCTGATTATTCTTTTTCCGTCTTTAAAGAAGAATTCTTCTCCACTAAACTCGGTCAAATTTACCAGGGCATTCCCTGGGATGAGCTGGCCAAAACATTCAATATTAAAACGCACAAGAAAGGCCCCAAAAGTTATTTTAGCCCCCGTGGCAAACTGGCTTTGATGTTCCTGAAACATTACGCGTGCTGTTCTGACGAACTTCTTCTGGAACAACTTAATGCCAATCAGCATTACCAATTCTTTTGCGATATATTCTTGCCGGTTGGCAAGAAGCTATCCAACTTCAAGATTATTAGCGAGATACGCTGCGAACTTGCGGAAGCCCTGAACATAGAAGCACTAGAGCAAATATTGGCCAGCCATTGGTTACCTTACATGGATGATGTAAGGAGTGCGGTAACTGATGCAACTTGCTACGAAAGCGCAGTGCGTTATCCTACCGACCAAAAATTATTGTGGGAGTGTGTTAACTGGGTTTACGACCTGTTGATTACTTTGTGTTCGGATTTACGAATTAAGAAGCCCCGTTGTAAATACACAAAGTGGAAGTTACGCTACGGTGCATATTCCCGCAAGCGCAGAAAATCAGCCAAAGAAAGAACAATATTGACACGGGCTCTACTGAATTTACTTCTGAAACTTCACAACGAGCTCGACAAGATCCTGTCGGAGAATGATGTGGAACTAACACCGAAATGCTACAAACAACAAGCCCTTACAAAACAGGTTTACCAGCAACAAAACACTTTGTTCACAACAGGAGAAAAGCCCAAAGGGCGCATCGTTAGTTTAGCCAAACCTTACCTGAGACCTATTGTCCGGGGCAAGGAAATCAAGAAAGTAGAGTATGGAGCTAAGGTGAATAAGATACAAATCGACGGGATCAGTTTCATTCAAAAACTAAGCTTCGAAGCATTTAACGAAGGAACCCAGTTCAAAAACAGTGTTTTTTATGCCCAGAAACTAACAGGTAAAAAACTTTATATAATGGGTGCCGATGCCATTTATGCCACAAATGCCAACCGAAAATTTGCCACAAAAAATAACATTCGTACCGATTTTTGTAGAAAAGGACGGGCAGGGAAGCATGAAAAAGAAAGGGTAACCCTGGCAAAAGCAATTAAAAAAGAACGTGGAACCACACTGGAAGGAAGTTTCGGCAAAGACAAGATGCACTATTATTTGCAGAACATCAGGGCCAGGACCGAAAAGACCGAAATACTCTGGATATTTTTTGGCATCCATACTTCTAATGCCCTGGAAATTGGACGTAGAATGACACAGGCCAGCCAGCGAGAACAGGCAGCATAACACGGCTATAAAAACAGGAATCAATCTGGCATGGGATTGGTGTGCCTGGTCGTGAAATTTTAAGGCTAAAAACAATTTTTCAAGAGTAGAAATCGCCAAAAATAAAAATACGCTTGCACGATCCAGTTTTAAAAACTAAGAGCGATGGTAATTGGGACCAAAAATACCATCCCTCTCAAGTATTGTCAATTTTGAAAAATCTTACTTCTGAAATCGCCAAAGTACTGACAAAACAAATGCGTTTCACTCCAATCAACAGCAATATTGTTTACGAGGATGTAAGGAAATCGAGAATACTTCCGGCGGTGCTTCCTCTTCCGGCTTTATACAATTCGGTATAGCCACATCTTTTGCACGAAATGGCTATAAATTTTCGGTTTTGGATATCAAAGAAACGAGTAAATCCGGCTCCGGTGGTTCTGATTGCATCTTCTTCGTACTCCCAACTACTACATTTGGGACAACTGAAATGTTTCCTCATTGTTTTCGGTTTTTTTATTGTTTTCAGCTTATCAGTATCTGCTTTTCAAATAAATTACTAGCTGAATCGAAAAAAGTATAATTGCGATAGCGAGTACCATTATAAATCTTTTTTGAGTTGAGCTTAATCTAGTCCTACGCTTTTTTTTATCGCCTTTTTTCAGGTAGTCATATTTTCCCATTGGCTACTATTTAACTTTAACGGTTACTTTTTTAACTGAATTACTATTTGAAGAATAAAACCACTGATGACTAATGCCAGAACAATTACGGTAATTATTTCACGCAACATTTTCAGTTTACTCTTCTTTATTTCTTGTTGTGCTTTTAAATGATCATACCTTCCCATCGTCTAAACCTTTTTTTAGTCGTCTTGCATCTTTTAAAGCCTTATGTATTATCCACTCAATTTGCCCGTTCATACTCCTAAAATCATCGGCAGCCCATTTTTCAACCGCTTCCAGCATTTCAGGGCTAACGCGCAATACAAACGATTTTTTCTTCGCCATTCTAATCCTCCTTTTCCATCATTTTTTGCATGGCATGCTCCAGGGCTTGTTGTTTTTGTGTACCTATCAGGAATCTTTTTCCATTTTTCAAATACAACTGCAACCCGATTCGCCCAGCTACCGTCCATGCACTCCCCTTTAGCAAACGACGCTTTATGCCACGCCCACCGTATTCTCTTTTCGGGTGATATTCGCGCAATTCATACTTTTCAATTTCCGACGGGTCGATATCTTTCCATTTCCGAATAAATGGCGGAAAACAAACGGAGAGTTTATCGGCAGTAATTTTTGTTTTAAGCTTTGCCCGAAAGAGCAGTACAAAAAGAACTACCATTACCAAAACGGTTACACCTGTCACAACAAGTCCCTCCGTAGTCATCGGATTATCGCCGGGCGGATTTTCAGCCGTCAGGAAATAAATTCCCCGAAAAAATGGAATGGCGGCGGCCGAAACGGCAACCAGCATCAACAGCCACAGCCATCTTTTATCAAACTCCTGTTCTTCTTTAAAAAGAAGCTTTTTCATGGTGTTTATTGATAAAGTGATCCGGCATTCACCACAGGCGTTGCATCTTTATCGCCACACAATACAACCATTAAATTACTTACCATGGTTGCCTTTTTATCTTCATCCAGTTCAACAATACTTTTTTCGCTTAACTGGTCAAGTGCCATTTCCACCATGCTAACCGCTCCTTCAACAATTTTGTAACGGGCTGCAACAATAGCAGTAGCCTGCTGACGCTTCAACATAGCCTGTGCAATTTCCTGTGCGTAGGCGATGTGGTTAATCCGCGCTTCTATAACATGGATTCCTGCTATTTCGAGACGTTCAATAATCTCTCTTTCGAGCTGATCATTTACTTCTTCGGTCCCATCACGAAGCGTTACTTTTGCATTCTCATCTTCGATGTTATCATACGGATACATACCCGCCAGCTTACGCAAAGCAGCTTCACTTTGTACCACAACAAAATGCTCGAATTCATCTACACCGAAAGCAGCCCGATAGGTTTCTTCAACTTTCCAAACCAGTACCAACCCAATCATTATCGGATTACCCAATTTGTCGTTCACCTTAATGGGTTCGCTGTCGAAATTTCGTGCACGAAGCGAAATTTTCTTACGCACATAAAAAGGATTCACCCAATAAAATCCATTGGTTTTAATCGTGCCTTTGTACGCACCGAATAAAACCATTACACAACTTTGATTGGGATCGACCACGGTAAAACCGATGGCAACAAGAATAAATACCGGAATTAGCAGAATTGCCGGAACAATCATTCCCCCAATAAAACCAAAAATGATAACTCCCAGTAATATTAACTCCAAAAACAGGAACATGTAACCAGATAAAGCAGAATGTTGTTTTTCCATGACATTAATTATTTAGTATTTTGATATTATTTTGATATCACTAAAGTATTGCATTTATTTATATAAGTCAACAATATAATTGTGTTTTAAATCATATTATTGAAAAAATTTAAGATTGCTTTAGATATTCCATTGTACTAGCATTTATTTCTGTTATTTATAATCTTAACCTGGAAGCCATACCATTCCCTTTTCCCATTCAGGTTGTTAATAATTTGTGAACAGTTCAGGCTAAAAACAAGAGAAACATAGCTTTTTCTTATTTTGCTGCCCAATGAAGTATTATTTTTAAATTTCCACATAGCAATTAAACAAACAAATGGATTTTACGTTCCACTAAAAAATTATAAGAATGAATTTTATAAAAGATCCTATTAACCGTTTTATAAGGCTTGAGACTTCAAGTAGCATAGTTTTATTTTCGGCATCCATTGCAGCTTTAATTCTTGCAAACTCAGGTTTAAGCGAAGCATTTTTGGGCTTCTGGAAAAATTATATAACAATTAGCCTGCCCGGATTCGAACTTTCAAAACCAGTATTAAAATGGATTAACGATGGTTTAATGGCCATTTTCTTTTTTGTTATTGGACTTGAAATAAAACGAGAGGTTTTAATAGGAGAATTAAGCGATCTAAAAAAAGCTTCATTACCCATTGTTGCAGCCATTGGCGGAATGGTTTTCCCTGCTCTGCTTTTTGTTACCTTAAATCAAGGAAAGGCAGGAATGGAAGGATGGGGAATTCCCATGGCAACTGATATCGCATTTTCATTGGGTATTTTAACCTTGCTGGGCAAGCGTGTACCGGTTGGTTTAAAAATTTTCTTAATGGCTTTTGCCATTATTGATGACCTGGGCGCTGTATTAGTAATTGCATTCTTTTACAGCTCGAAATTAATTTGGGCCAACATCATTATTGGATTAGCTATCGTTGCCCTTCTTGCTATTCTCTCGCGCTTTAAACTGTATTCTAAATATTTCTTCTTTATTGCCGGTGTTGTTGTTTGGGTTCTGCTCCTGAAATCGGGTATTCACGCAACAATTGCCGGAGTATTACTGGCACTTACCATTCCAATTCAGCGACACATTAAAACCACTACTTTTTACGACAAAGGACAGGAAATTCTTGACGGCTTTCTAGAGGAATGTAAAAAGGAAAGCAAAGACAAAACAATTCTTAACCACAAACAACTGGATGCCATCGACGAAATGGAAGAGCTTACCGAAAAAACAGCTTCACCACTTCAATTTCTTGAACACCGTTTGCACGGGTGGGTAGCTTTTATAATTCTACCATTATTTGCTTTCGCAAATGCCGGGGTAGTTTTTAGTTTTTCGGGCGATACCAACACAGTTTTGGCAAGTAACATTGGGCTTAGCCTGATAATTGGAAAATTTGCGGGAATATTTGTGATTTCGTTTCTTGCAATAAAATTCAAAATTTCAGAACTACCTAAAAATGTAAATTTCATGAGTTTAGCCGGTGTATCCTTTCTTGGCGGACTTGGATTTACAATGTCGTTGTTTATTAACAACCTGGCGTTTACGGATGAGGTTCTTATTGATTCAGCTAAAATTGGAATTTTACTCGGGTCGTTTGTGGCAGGATTATTAGGCTATATATTGCTGCGATTTTCAGCAGGCAAAAAAAATCCTTCGGCTCATTTGCCGAAGGATTTTCTTTACAACCGAATATTTTTTCGTGTTCTAATTTAAAATCATTTCTACATATCCTGTTTCCTCTGTTTCTACTGTTTCGTAGCAACGTGCGAAATCAAGGATATTCTGTACCGACCGTTCTGATGGTTCATAATCCATCTCTGCTGATTGTTTTTCAACTTCACGTTGAATGTTGTTTACACAAAAAAATAAGGTAGAATAATTTATCATAGGCATTTTAATTATTTTCTCTTAAAACGCCCGTAGCTACCTAATATTGTGTTAACAATAGTTAAAAAGCAGTGAGGTTCAATTTCTTTTCATCCACAAGTTTTCGCAGGTTAATTAATGCATAACGCATACGGCCCAAAGCAGTGTTAATGCTTACCTCGGTTTGCTCGGCTATTTCCTTAAAACTGAGGCCCATGTAGTGCCGCATATAAATTACCTTCTGCTGATCTTCGGGCAACTCTTTTACAAGGTGCTTTACTTCTTTCAAAATTTGCGAATAAACCATTTGGTCTTCAATGGTCTGTTCCGAAAATTTTTGAGAATTGAAAATGTCAACATCCGAGCTGTCGTTGGAAATCGTCCCCTGCAGTTTTTCCTTCCTGAAGTGGTCGATAATCAGATTATGCGCAATCCGAAGTACCCAGGAAACAAACTTACCATTCTCAACATACTTACCTCGTTTTAACGAGCGTATGACTTTGATAAAAGTATCCTGAAAGATATCTTCTGCAAGATCCTGGTTCTTGACAATCAACAAAATATACGAGTATACTCTGCTTTTATGTCGAACTATTAAAATCTCAAGTGATTCATGATCGCCTTGAATAAATCGTTGAACGAGTTCATTATCGTTCAGTTTGTCGAGTCTGAACATTACCTTCTATTTATGTGTAAACAAAAAGTAAAGTTTATCTATAGGCGTTCAATTTTTAGTGTAGTAAAACTATTATTCTAATTTTGTATCATTCAAAAATGAAACATTTTACCGACAATAGCAAGTTTTTCTAACATTTTATCGAATTTTACAAAAATAATATGTCAAATAGCAAAAACGCTAAATACATTGAGATTCAGAACGCGAGGGTTCATAATCTAAAAAATATAAGTTTAAAAATTCCCCGAAACAAATTTATTGTTGTAACCGGCGTTTCCGGTTCAGGGAAGTCATCGCTGGCTTTCGATACACTTTTTGCCGAAGGTCAACGCCGCTATGTAGAAAGTCTGTCGTCTTACGCCCGTCAGTTTTTGGGCCGAATAAATAAACCTGAAGTTGACTTTATTAACGGAATTCCACCCGCCATTGCCATCGAGCAAAAGGTAAACACCCGAAATCCGCGCTCAACAGTAGGTACATCAACCGAGATTTACGATTACCTGAAACTGCTCTACGCACGCATCGGAAAAACCATTTCGCCGGTGTCGGGGCAGGAAGTATCGCGCAACAGCGTTACCGATGTGGTGGACTACATTAACAGTTTTGAGGAAGGAACGCGCCTGATTATTGTTGCGCCTTTAACCGCTAAAAACGGACGGACCATGCTGCAGGAAGTGGAACTGCTGATGCAACAAGGTTTTTCGCGCATTGAAACCAACGACGAAATAAAACGTATCGACGAGCTGGTGAAAGCAGAAAGTGATGAATTTTGCAACGGAAGCTGCAATCTGGTTATCGACCGTGCCGCCGTTAAAAACGATGAAGATACGCAAAGCCGACTGGCCGACTCGGCTCAAACAGCCTTTTTCGAAGGACACGGCGAATGTTTGGTAAAAATTTATAAAAAGGACGGTACGGAATCAAAAACCTTCTCGAACCGTTTTGAAGCCGATGGAATTGAATTTGAAGAGCCAACGGTTCACATGTTCAGCTTCAATAATCCGGTTGGCGCCTGCCCTACCTGCGAAGGCTACGGAAAAGTAATTGGGATTGACGAAGATCTTGTAATTCCGAATAAGTCGCTATCAATTTACCAGGATGCCATTGCCTGTTGGAAAGGCGAAAAAATGAGCCAATGGAAAAATGAGTTGATCTATTCGGCCGAAAAATTTAGTTTCCCCATACACAAGCCATTTTATGAGCTTAGTGAAGAGCAAAAATTCCTGATTTGGACCGGGAACCAATATTTCGATGGCTTAAACCAGTTTTTCAAACATCTTGAAGAGGGCAGCTACAAAATACAATATCGCGTAATGTTATCGCGTTACCGCGGAAAAACGGTTTGCCCCGAGTGTAAAGGAAGTCGGCTGAAAAAGGAAGCCGGCTATGTAAAAGTTGCCGGTAAATCGCTTCAGGAACTGGTTTTAATGCCCGTTTCAGAATTGAAGGACTTCTTCCTGAATATGAAACTGAGCGATCATGATAAAACAGTTGCTAAACGTATACTTATCGAAATTAACAATCGCCTGGAATTTCTGGATGATGTTGGCTTGGGTTATCTTACACTAAACCGCTTATCGTCAACTTTATCGGGCGGTGAATCGCAGCGCATAAACCTTGCCACCTCGCTTGGAAGTAGTTTGGTAGGATCGCTGTACATTTTGGATGAACCGAGTATCGGGCTGCATTCGCGTGACACAGAGAAACTGATTAAAGTATTACGACGTCTGCAAAAAATTGGGAATACGGTATTGGTAGTTGAGCACGACGAAGAAATTATTCGCGCTGCCGACGAAGTAATCGATATTGGTCCGATGGCCGGACAACACGGTGGAGAAGTTGTTTTCCAGGGAACACACGACGACCTGGTTAAAAATCCACAAAGTCTGACCACAAAATACCTCACCGGCATTGAAGACATTCCTGTTCCTACCAGACGTAGAAAATGGACCAACGCCGTTCAGGTTGTTGGCGCACGCGAGAACAACCTGAAAAATGTAACGGTTAAATTTCCGCTGAATACTTTAACTGTAATTACCGGAGTCAGCGGATCGGGAAAGTCGTCGCTTATTTCTAAGATCCTCACTCCTGCCCTGACTAAAATCCTGGGCGGATATGGCGAAAAAACAGGTCATCATGATGCAATTTTAGGAGATTACAAAATGATCGATGCCATTGAGTTCATCGATCAAAATCCTATCGGAAAATCATCGCGATCGAACCCGGTTACCTACCTGAAAGCTTACGATGAAATACGGAAATTACTATCGGAGCAGCAGGCGGCAAAAATACAGGGATTAAAACCATCTCACTTTTCGTTTAACGTTGATGGTGGCCGTTGCGACGAATGCCAGGGTGAAGGAACGATTAAAGTAGAGATGCAGTTTTTGGCCGACGTTTACCTGCTTTGCGAAAGCTGTGGCGGAAAACGTTTTAAAGAAGATATTCTGGATGTAAAATACCAGGATTTGAATGTGGACGACATTTTGAATCTGACCGTAAATGCAGCTATCGAACTCTTTAAACAAGGCAAAAGTTCAACAGAAAAGAAAATTACCAAACGACTGCAGCCCCTGCAGGATGTTGGTTTGGGCTACATTAAACTGGGACAGGCATCGAGCACATTATCCGGTGGTGAAAGCCAGCGTGTAAAACTGGCTTCGTTCCTGGCAAAGGAAAAAGATTCACCAACACTGTTTATCTTCGATGAGCCAACAACAGGTTTGCATTTCCATGATATCCGCAAGCTGCTTGATTCATTCAATGCGCTAATTTCGCGTGGTCACTCCATACTGATCATCGAACACAACATGGATGTTATTAAATCTGCCGACTGGATTATCGATCTTGGTCCGGAAGGTGGAGATAAAGGAGGAAATCTTGTTTTTGAGGGTACTCCTGAAGATTTGATCAAGGAGAAAAATTCGTATACCGGAGAAGCCTTAAGAGAAAAATTATAAATAAAAGAGCTGTCTGTTGGGCGGCTCTTTACAATTAAAATCTCATTGGTTACACAGCTGCGTCTTGTACAACAACCGGTTTAATCACTGAACACTTTGCAATGTATCCGCTTTCGGGAATTAGTCTTCAGATTTGCCAAAGCGATTTAGCAAAATTAAAAGCAAAGGAAAAAGAAGAATAACCAATGTATAGCCAATCCATAGCTTAAAAGCGATGGGTTTGTTTTGAAATGCAAAAGCAAGGTTTCCTGAAATAAAATAAGACACGGGCAACCAACATAGTGCAAGGCCCAAATGAAGAAACCTTAGCTGCTTACCTACTTTTGACAATGTAGATTTTGACGGACGTTTTATAAACAAATGAAGAAGAAGTGTATAGGCAACAATACCACTCCATGAAATTAAACTCCCCAAAGGAAAATTCAGCTTTTTTGAAAGGCTGATCCCCAATAGTTCAGGATGAACAAAAAGGCAGTAAAAAGTAAACACCAAAACGCTTAATAACAGGATATGTTTAATGCTTTTCTTCATCGCTGTTTTCTATTATTAACGGTAAACGTTTCCACTCGCGGTAAAGCAGAAATCCCACCACCATTGCCGACATGGTATCAGCAAGCGGATAACTGATCCAGATTCCATCAATATCAAAGAAACCCGGGAGTATAAAGATGAGCGGAATTAACATGATTACCTGGCGAAAAACAGTGGCAAACATGGAAAGGCCCGCTTTACCAATTGCCTGAAAAAAGTTGGAAGCCACCACCTGAAATCCAACAATCGGCAGTGCCAGAATAACCAGGCGTAATCCACGGGTTGCAATATTATACAACACTTCGTTATCGTTATTAAAAACCAGAATAATAAAACCTGGAAAAGCCTCAATTAAGGCAAAGGAAACAATGGCAATAAGCGTGGCTGCAATAAGTGTGATCTTTAAAGTATCTTTTATACGCTGAACCGATTTGGCGCCGTAATTAAAACCAATGATAGGCTGCGAGGCCATATTCAGCGCCACAATAGCCATAATTACCAGCGTTAGAACCGAGTTGATAATTCCCATGGCACCAACAGCCAGGTCGCCACCAAAATCAATCAGCTTTTTATTTAGCAGGCCCTGAACAAAACTTCCGGCAATTTGCATCGAAAATGGCGCCATACCAATGGCCAGAATTTCCAGCGTAATTCCCCAGTCAATTTTCAAATTCTTTACACGAAGCCTTATAACTGCCCGCTTACTTTTAATAAAATGATACAGCACCCACAACATTAAAACAAACATTGAAATTACAGTAGCGTAAGCTGCACCTTTTACGCCCATGTCGAGGCCAAAAATAAAAATGGGATCGAGAATAATATTGGTTGCCGAACTTATAAGCATGGAAACCATGGCAACACGCGCGTTTCCTTCCGAGCGGATAACGTTGTTTAACGAAAATCCGATAACCATAAAAGCCACACCACCAAGAACAATATCGAGGTAATCGTTGGCATATTGAAAAGTTTCATCGGTTGATCCAAACGATCGCAGAATAGGTACTTTCAGCGAATAGGTAACAACCATAATCAGTACCGAGGCCGCAATCATCAGAAGAAAACTGGTTCCCAGCGTTTGTTCGGCTCTTTCCATATCCTTTTTCCCAAGATTTATGGAAACATAAACACTGGCACCAATGCCAATGAGCATACCAAAGCCCATCATAATAAGCATTACCGGAAAAATTACCGAAATACCCGACAATGCTTCGGCTCCAACTCCCTGTCCAATAAAAATTCTGTCAACAATATTGTACAACGCATTTACGAAAACTCCAATAAATGCAGGAATGAAATATTTGAGCATAAGACGCCCTACATGGGCCTCCCGTAATTCGTCAACTTTCTTCATGAGGAGCACAAAGGTAACGAATATGCGAAAACATTTACACTACACCTTTGTTTTGGCGTATTTTAAACATTAAATTTGCTTGCTCGGAAAGATGAATAATGAATATGACAAAAATTAACCAGACAATAAAAACCCAGCTTTTTTCGGCTGACAAGGATCAGGTACTGGCTGCACTTAACAAACTTAAAGAAAGTGGCAATAAAGATTATCTGCCCATCTTGTTTGAATTAATGGTAGCCGGCTGCGAAGCGGAAGTAGAAAAGCAGATACAGAAATTGTTGGGAACCGTTAAAGATAAAGAAACCATTCCGGTATTTATAAGTGCCCTGCAAGAAGAGCATTTTAAGCCAATTCGTAAAAATATTGCTACGGCTTGCTGGCAAAACGGTCTTGATTTCTCGAATGACATTGAAGTTTTTGTCGACTTAGTGATCAACGAAAACTGGGAAACTGCTTTTGAAGCTTTCACGGTTATCGATAATTTGGAGCATTTTCCGTCGGCGGAGGTAATGAAACCAATAAAATTAAAAATTGCCCGGGCCTTAAAAGTCTCTGATGAAAAGCGGGCCTACATGTTGGAAGAGTTATTAAAATTATCCACCTGACACTAAACAACCTTGCGCATTTCACCCAAAATATTTGTTTGTTGTATCCTGATGTTTTCAGGATGGATGAGTCGTGCGCAAAACGAAACTTACCTGCTGCCTTTTGATAACCGGATTGAACTAAATCCTGCACTTGCCGGATTAAACAAGAACAGTTCGTATCGCACCGGAAATCAGTATTCGCATCTAAACAGCGAAGAAACATATAATCTCTTTTATGCCTCGTGGGATGCGTATTCCAACAAGTTAAAGGGAGGTGTGGCCCTGAATTTCAGCCAGGGAATGCTTAGCAAACAAAACATTACCACCACATCGCTTGGCTTCTTCTATTCGGGTTTCCCCATAAAAATTAACGACAGCAAAATACTTTTCACTGGCGGAACGGATGTACTTGCTGCAACCAAACACTGGGCAGTTGCATTTCTCAACAATATAATTCCCCACGACAACGATGCACTTGTCGAGCAGGGAGAGTCTTTTTTTCGCTATTACATATTCAAACCCAAGTTTGGCTTTTTATGGACGAACAACTCCTTACAGATTGGGGTAACATCAACGGTTCTGCACACCAGAAATGTTGCCTATAGTTTGATCGAACCGACAACAACCTTGGGTTATACGTTGTATGTTTCGAAAAAGATGGACAACAGAGTTCGCGACCTTTACTCCAAGCCTTTTGAAATGTCGCCGGAGCTAATTGTTTTCTACCGCGAAGAAATCACTATTGCCCGACTGCGCTTACTTGCGGAATATACAAATAAAACATGGGGGGCTTTCATTCAAAACGACTTTACGAACCAAATTACTACCCTTGGAGGAACAATTGGATACCGACATAATTTTATGCGCTTTAACCTGAATGCAGGAATGGGTATACCGGGCGCTTCCGATTATAATGCTTTTATGTGCGAGTTTTCGTTTAATATTATTGTTCCGCCTTTTAGGCATTCAAAATACAATCCGTGGGCCCCTCCAAAAAGATAAATCACAACAACACTAACTCTTTCACATAAAATATTTTAAAATCGATCTCAAATTAATTTGATTTTGTATTTTCACGACTCATTTTAATCGGGAAAAACTTAATGTACTTCAAAAAACTATTACTTGCATTGCTTGTATTGCCATGTGCAGTTTTTGCTCAGGATCCCGGTTATTCACAGTTTTTTGCCAATCCGCTTCACTTAAATCCGGCATTTGCCGGAACCACAGAGCTTCCACGAATGGTAATCAATTACCGGAACCAGTGGCCGCAAAAAGGTAACTCGTTTACCACTTATTCCCTTTCTTACGATTTTCTTTTGAAAAAAAGTAATGCAGGAATTGGATTTCAGGCTTATCACGATCGTGAACCGAATAATATAATCACAACAAGTGCTGCAACCGCAACCTATTCTTACCACCTTCAATTGGGTTTGGAAAGTTTTATGACGCTGGGCTTAAATGCAGGCCTGGTACGAAAACAATTCGATACAAATGGTCTGATATTTCCATCAGAGATTGATCAGCTAACAGGAGAAGTTTCGGGTTCAGGTGGAGCCAATCTTTACGAAGGAAACAAAACCTACCCCGATTTTGCCATTGGAGCAGTTGGCCAGCACCGCCAGGTATTTTGGGGAGCCAGTTTGCATCATTTGACTACTCCTGATGAGTCGATTCACGAAGGAGATAACAAGGGGAAAGTTCCGATGAAAATTACGGTACATGCCGGCACCCGATTGCATAAGTTTCACCACGCTTTATTGTCGCGGCGATTTACGCTTTCGCCAAATATTCTTTACCAGCAACAAGGGTCGTTTAAGCAGCTTAATCTTGGGATTTATATGATCGAGAAATCATTTTTATTTGGAGCTTGGTTCAGGAACAACATCGACACACGACCTGACGCTATAATCGCTTTAATCGGTTTTGCACGCGAAAAATTTCAGTTTGGGTACAGTTTCGACTATACCCTGTCCGAACTTTCCAACTACAGTTATGGATCGCATGAATTGTCACTAACATTTTTTGTTGGAGCCAAAGGAGAAAAAAAAATCAGAAACAAACTTCTTATTCCCATGCTTTAGCTTTTGCACTGAACTTTTCTTCATCGTGGTTTAGTTCCCATGGCACAACAAAATGTTCTTCAGTGTGAAAATTGTGTTGTTTTTTCATCGGCGGATATTCCTTGTACACACGATATTCTTTTTCGTATTGGGAACTAAATCTAAATTTACGCATCATCATTTTCTTGTATTTTTCATGTTAACTCACCCTGTGAAATCGTACTTCACTGTGTAAAAAATCAATTTTGGGACAACAATTTTTTATACGATTTGATGAATGTAAAAGATACAAAGAAAGCAGATGAAAGACAATAAAATTAACAAATTTTAGTGCAATCGATTGTATCAGAACAACAGGGTTACATGTCCTTTTTGTTTGTGCGATCCGCCCATTAAATCATTATATTCAAGCACCCAGGTGTACACGCCTGAAGGAGCATAGTTTCCATTGCTCATTGTTCCATCCCAGCCCTGCTCCTGCGTGTCTGTTTCGAACACTAGTTCGCCCCAGCGGTTAAAAATCGACAGCTTGTATCCATCGTTTAAAACGCCTTCGGCATACAATCTAAACTCCTGATCATCTTGCAAGGTAGCATTGGGTGAAAAAGCAGTAGGCGGGTTTATTTTATCAAACACAACACTTATCTGTTTTACGATGGTATCGGCACATCCAAAATTGTTACCTACCTCAAGCGTCATATTGTAAACGCCCATCGCCTTGTAACTGTGTTCAGGATCAGTTTCATAGGAAAAAGTGCTGTCGCCAAAATCCCATAAATACAATGAAGCGGCATGAGAGGTATTGGTAAATTCCACCTTAGGCGCGGTAATCAAAACTTCCTGCGGAGAAAAATCAAATCCAGCAATTGGAACCGGATACACTTTTACAAGGGTATCATAAACAGCCGTATTTTCACATCCATTAATATCAAGCACAGTAAGGCTGATATCGAAAGTTTTCCGCTCATCTTCCAGGTTAAGAAACTTGTGCGTTGGATTTTGATCTGTAGAATTACTCTCATCATTAAAATCCCACAGATACGACTCGGCTGGTTTACTGGTGTTTGCAGAGAACTCAACAATTAGTGGAGAACACCCTTCCTCGTTTTCAACCGATACAATAATATTAGGTTTTACTTTTACCTCCAGCGCCAACGATGAGTCGATACATCCCTGCTCATTTACTTTCAATGCTACTGAACGGTCAATATTTTCAAATCCCAGCGGAATGGTAACACTATCTAATCCAATTCCTGATTCAAATTCAGCCTCGTTGTAATACCACGTAAATGCTGCTTCTTCAACGTTTTCACCGGAGTATGACAGCTGAAGATTGTAGCCGTAGCACTCGTCTTCATCGAGATCGAAAATGGCTTCAGGCTGATTATGAATACCAATCTGTATCGTATCTATATACTCACAAGTCGCATCATCAATAGTTTTCAGTAAAAAGGGGTAGATTCCGTATTCAGGAACGGTGATAACCGGATTATATGAAGTTTCATTTTCAATATCGACCGTTGTATTCAGTGCCTCCAAATAAACAGATGGATTTCCATTGGTAAAAGCTATTTTAAACTCTTGTCTCTTTTCTCCACAAAGAAGTGTTGACACCACGTTTTCATCAAGTTCCGGGTGCATGCTTTCCTCTACTGTAACATAAGCAACTGCCGATAGTTTTGGTTTTAATTCTCCCTCCATTCCACCAAACTCTACAATAAATCCTTTTGGATTATACGCATCAGCATTAGTTGACGCATCATTAGGTAAATCATTCCAATATCCCGGATTCACATCGATGAGTATATGAGCGTAGTGTTCACCTCCCTGATTATTTGGTTCATCATTCCGCCAATGTGAGTACTCTTTATTAATAGGTCTTCCAACAGACGTTCCTTCCCAAAACACAATACCTTTATCGGGGCCTTCTACCCACTTCCATGTTCCTTCTTTTTCTGCGTCTGATCCTCCAATCCAACCTGTTCCTAATGTTTTCGAAAGAATAAAATTTTGTTCTTCTACCGATCTTATCGTAGCCAAATAACCTTGCAATCCATAGTACTTCATTCCTGCTGCCCGAGCCCTTGCATTGGTCCAGGAAATACTTGGCTTTCTATGATATTGATAAAAATGCTCTGTAGCTGGCAAATAATCAGCATCAAGTAAACTAATCGAAAACTCTTTTAAACCAGCCTGCTTCGAACTACTGATGTTTTCATAATAGACCTTTGTAATTGCTTCTTCATAATCAGATGCATCTCCTTCTCCACTTACTTCAAGAACTCCTGAATTCTCATTCCAATCGTATGACAACTTACCAACATTATCATATAAGAGCAGATCTTCTCCTTTCTTATAGCCGATAATGGAAACTTTCATCCCATCAGTATTATCTTTTGATTGAAAGTTTTTAACCGATATTAATGGAGCGACAGCTACCGGATCAGCGCAATATTGCACTGGTTCCTGGTTCAAATTCTCAATAACCGGAACCTCATCCTGCCCCAAAACAAAACCGGTACTTCCCAGAAACCACAAAAGAACGCCAAGAAATACCGGTTTTATTTTTATCATCTTACAAAAGATTATTTTCTGTTCGAGAAATATTTCATGAATTGTGAGCGTTCGTAAACCATCGGAT